>JAOUMF010000548.1 GCA_029881615.1 Alphaproteobacteria bacterium
CGGCCTGGGCCAGCGCCTGCATCATATTGTCCTGCAGATTGCCCATGCCGAAGCCCAGCACCGACAGATAGATGCCGGTCTTGCGCTTGCCCGCGATCAGGTCTTCCAGGCGGTTCGGATCGCTGATGCCGACATTGAAATCGCCGTCGGTGGCCAGGATCACCCGGTTCACCGCGCCCTTGCGGAAGCTATCCTGGGCCAGGCGATAAGCCAGTTCGATGCCCGCGCCGCCGGCGGTGCTGCCACCGGCCCGCATGTTGTCGATGGCCGACAGGATCCTTGATTTATGTTTGGCGTCGGTGGGTTCCAGAATCACGCCGGCGGAACCGGCATAGGCGACCATCGCCACGCGATCTTCCGGCCCCATTTCCTGAACGAGCATGCGCAGCGACTTCTGCAGCAGCGGCAGCTTGTCGGGGCTGCTCATCGAGCCGGAGGTGTCTACCAGGAACACCAGGTTGGCCGGCGGGCGTTGTTCTGTCGGAATGTCGAAACCCTTCAGGCCGATGCGCAGAATCTGCGCGCCCTCGTCCCACGGCGCATCGAACAGGGCGATGTCGGACCTGAAGGGTGTCTCGCGGTTTTTGGGAAGCGGATAGTCGTAATTGAAGTAGTTGACCAGTTCCTCGGTTCGCACCGAGTCGGCGGGCGGCAGCTGGCCGTCATTCAGGAAGCGGCGCATGCGGGAATAGGACGCCGTATCGACGTCGATGGAGAATGTCGAGACGGGCTCGGCCGCCACCTGCTTGACCGGGTTATCCTTGAATTCGGGATAGCCTCGCGGTCCTCGACGGCGTAGGCGGGCGGCGGGCTGATTGCCGTGCTTCCGGCCACCGTTGCATAGCCGCTGGTTTCATATACGGCCGACTCGCAAGCGGCCAGAATAGTGGCCAGTGCGATGGCGGTAGCGGGAATGAATTTGCGATAAATCATGATAACCCCCAATGGACCGGGATGGCCCTTCCGATGAATTTCCTGTCCAGAAAAATTGCTTATGGCGATGAAGGTAGCCTCGTACCGTGACCAATTTACGGACGGAATCCGGGCGAGTCGGACGGTAAGGTGACCATTTGCGGGCGCCACGGGATTTCTTTTTCTGGTGAAATCATCAAGCAATTTCAATTCATTGTGTTATTTGCGGGAATTAGTGTTGTCGCATTCCCGCCGTAATTCCTCTTGCGGGAACGCCGCCGCGACGCGATCATCACGGCATATCGGGAAAGGGGCATGTCATGTTGCGAATTGAACTGTTGATCGACGCGGGCGCGGCGCTGGGCGAGGGGCCGCTGTGGGATGTGGCGGAACAGCGCCTTTACTGGATTGACGGCTGGGGCATGAAGATTCACCGCTGCGACGCCGCCGGTGGCGAACGTATCAGCCGCGACGCGCCCAGCGAGGTCGGCGCGATTATCCCGCGCACGGGTGGCGGGTCGATCCTGGCCCTGCGCGACGGCCTGTACAATTTCGATATCGACAGTGGCGCGATGGACAGGATCGTCGATCCCGACCCGGGCCAGGCGCGAATCCATATTAACGACGGGAAGGTCGACCGCCAGGGACGGCTGGTCTTCGGCTATACCGACGACGACGAAACCGACCCGCTGGCGAAGGTCTTCCGGTTCGACGCGGACCGCAGCGTCCATGAACTGGACAAGGGCTATATCTGCGTCAACGGCCCCTGCTGGAGCCTCGACGGCCGCACGCTCTATCTGACCGATTCACCGCTGCGGACTATTTTTGCCTACGACTACGACATAGCGACCGGCAGCATATCCAACAAACGCGTGTTCGCCGATTTCGAGGCGCTGGGCATCACCGGTTTCCCCGACGGTGCGACGGTGGATGCGGAAGGCTGCGTCTGGAGCGTGCGAATGTTCGGCGGCGGTCTGGTGCGGCTGACCCCCGACGGCGCGGTGGACCGGACCGTCGGTCTGCCGGTGGAAAGCGTTTCCAGCATCGCTTTCGGCGGCCCGGATATGGATATCGCCTATGTTACCTCGATGTCCCAGCCTTGGGGCGATTGGGCCCCGCGCGAACGCGAGGCCGGCGGCCTGTTCGCGATCCACGGGCTGGGCGTGCGCGGCGTGCCGGAGGTACGATTCGCCGGGTGACAAAGCCTTCGGGTGGGGCAACCGTTTAAGATATCCTTGCGAGGATCGCAAAGACGCGGCGTTCGGATGGACAAGCTGTTCGGTTATGGCGAGAAAGCGGCGGACTGCAATAACCGATACGTGCGGCAGCGGCAAAACTTGCTGAATTTTCCTTCTCAATTCTATTGGCAAGCGGCTTTGGCTTGCCTATCGTGAGAAGCAATAGAATATCCTGACAGTCAAGAATAGCAGGGGCAGGGCGATTAAATTGGGTGAGACTGACAAGGCTGAGGGCGCGATGAAGCCGGCCATTGATGCCCGCGGCGTCAAAAAAATATTCGATGGCAATACGGACCGGCCCGTGGTGGCGCTGGACGATGTTTCGCTTGTAATCCGGGATAACGAGTTCTTCACGCTGCTGGGTCCGTCGGGCTGCGGCAAGACCACGTTGTTGCGCCTGATTGCGGGATTCGAGCAGCCGACAGAAGGTGAGATCCTGCTGTTTGGCGAGCATCTTGAGGGGCTGCCGCCTTATAAGCGGCCGGTGAA
>JAOUMF010000549.1 GCA_029881615.1 Alphaproteobacteria bacterium
ATGAAAGGCCTTGTTTTTTTCGCACACTCCCTCTCGACGCAGACTATCCTTGGTCTTCACGGGATAATCGTATTTACGGAAGTCGGGAAAGCACCAGCCCGATGCATGACGAAGAGCGCGAGGCGATTGATTTAGAACCGATCGCTACAGCCAGAACGCCAGCTATTGCAAAGTTTGTTGTAGAAGTTGCCAACGCCGCATACACGGATCGGAAAATCATATATTTAGCGGCGCCCGCGAACGACAAGTAGTATTAGCGCCGACCTTGCCCACGGAGTGGCGTTTAGTCATCCAGGTCCGGCGCGCGGTACCTGAGTCATTCGATGCAGGGCGGAAAACTGGCGCCGGCGCTACCAGCGACTCTCTTTTTCGTCGCCACCTCCCTGCCCTCCCCCGCACGCGGGAAAGAGGGGGGGCCACCCCACGAAAAAACCCGCCCCGGTTTCCCCGGCGCGGGCCTCTCGCGCACTTCATGCGAGTCTGAAGATTCTCACCCGTTTGCTGTCCCCCGTCAAGGGGGACTGTCCCCGGCCGTCATCGGCAGGCGGCGTGGCGATCCAGGGGCGTTATAACGTGGCGGGCGGGGGCGCGATTTCCCGGCATGGGGCCCGCCCGGGGGCCGAATCCGTTGAAGGGGGATTTAAGCGCATTTCAAGGTTGGCCAGCCCAGGCCAGCGCGCTATGCGGTGGTCGAGTGGCACATCCTTCGTCAGGCTCAGGATGAGGATTATTTTATTGATCTTGAATAGATATCCCTCATCCTTGTCTGTCGCGGATGTGGGATAGAGAATAGAGACGGGCGGGAGACCGTCTCATCCTAGGCTACCGAATTCCGGTTTTCACGCCAGTCGTTCATCAGGGTGGCAAGCGCGTCGGCAGTCATTCCATAGGTATCGGGCAGGGCGCCCTCCGCCCCCGAAAGGGCCCGCGCGGCAACACGCATGCGCGGGCTGTAAGCGGGGTCGGCAAAATCGAAGAGCACCATCTTCCGCCTGCCGACGACACCCGGGTAACAGTGCCCGATTTCCGACCACTTGAAGGCATGGCTCCGGTAAAGCGTGCAAATCGTGAAACCTTCCGGGGTGAGCCGCAGCCAGGATGCGCCGGGCAGCATCGTGAATGCCAGAACCACGGCACACAAGCCGAAGAAGCCGGCGACGACCCAACCGAACCATATGTCTTCCGCGATCATGAACGATCCGCCGACCGTGAATCCCAGACTGACGAGAACATAGTACAAATAGCGCAGCTTGCTGGGTCGCAGCATGATGTATGGCGCTGGCGCAGTCCCGCTTGGCATGATCACGAACTCCCACTAACCTGCACGAACCGGGTCTCCCCGGCGCGGGCCTCTCGCGCAGTTCATGCGAGTCTGGAGAGTCTCACCCGTTTGCTGTCCCCCGTCAAGGGGGACTGTCCCCGGCCGTTATCGGCAGGCGGCGTGGCGATCCAGGGGCGTTATAACGTGGCGGGCGCGGCGATGCTGGATTGCCGCGTCGGCCCGTGGCCTCCTCGCAATGACGATCAATGCGGCCTGGCGCATATTCCACGGCAAATCCATCCCCCCATCCCCCATATCCCCTTATCCCCCTTCAGCGGCGGTGGCGGCCGGGCGCGGGTGGGGGGAGGGTTCAATCCGGGCCCAGGCGCCCGCCCCCGCCGCGACATCGCGTCCCGTTTGACTCGCCGGCAATCGCGTTACATTAATCGGCTGGCGGGGCCCCTGTTCGGGCGCCGGCTTGTGGGTCCAACGGCAACCGGGGAAGTACGCATATCATGAAGGCTGACACGCTGACGCTGGCCCACGGGCTTTCCTTCGCCGACCTTTACGACCGCGACGGGCTGGTCCGGCTGGACGGAATCTTCCTCGACTCGCTGGGCGCGGCCGACGCCGGTCTGCGGGCGCGGCTGGTGGCGGCGCGCGGGGCGCCCGATTCGCTGGCGCGGCTGGAGGAATCCGACCTCATCATGGAACTGGCGCCCCATCTGGAAGGCTTCGTCGGCGATCTGTTCGGCATCGGCGCCGAGCTGGCGGCGCTGCGCGGCGCGCATGACGCGCTGGCGCCGATTTTCGAGGTGCGGCGCAATTTCGTGCAGCGCCGGGCGCTGAAGAAGATCAAGCCCGACGCGGCGGCGGCGCTGGACGGCGCGGCGCTGGCGCGCGACATGGCGGCGCTGCTGGGCGGGCCGGTGACGGATCTGGGCTTCGCGAACGCGGTCGCGGGATGGCTGGCGGCGGAGGCCGCCGAACAGAAAACCGCCGATGAAGACTCAAATGCGGACGCGCTCGCCACCGCCGAGAGCTACGCCGCCTGGGCGAGCCTGAGCGACGCTGGCCGGGCCCGCCACGGCGGCAGCGTGCTGTTCACCGAGCCGGGCAAGCTGGATTTCGACAAGCTGGTCCATAACATGGTCAGCGACGAGATCACTGGGTTCGGCGGGGCGGGCGGCGGCGTCTGCCACCGGCTGGACGAAAATCATCTGCGGCGGCGCGAGGGGTTTTCCCTGACCGATGCGGGGACCGACCTGGCCGGCGCGCTGGGCGAGGCGAATTATTGCATCTGGTGTCACAAGCAGGGGCGCGATTCCTGCTCCACCGGGCTGCGCGAGAAGGCGGCGGCGGGCGGAGCAGCGG
>JAOUMF010000550.1 GCA_029881615.1 Alphaproteobacteria bacterium
GACAGAAAAACGTAACATAGCGTGTAAAAAAGTCTTTCCGACAGCATCTTGTGAAAACGCACGCCCATCCAGATACCCAACGGCGCCAGCGGGCTGAGGATCAGCGCTGTGCCCAGGTTATTCGCCGACAGCTGGCCCAACAGCCCATAGGGTATCAACTTGGTGTAATTCACCGCCGTGAAGAACACCACCAGCGTGCCCATATAGAGCGTCTTGTCGATACGCTGCGGCAGCAGATAGACATGCACCGGCGGCCCGCCCGCATGAGCGACGAAGCTGGTGAAACCCGATATGGTGGCCCAGAACAGACCGGCGGGGCCGGGTTGTGTGCGATGGTCGGCGGCGCGACGCAACAATTTCGGCCCCAGCCAGTTCCAGACCACGAAACCCAGCGCCACCGTGCCGACGATCAGCCGCACCCCATCGTCGCTGAGATAGCGGAAGGTCAGTGCGCCAAGCGTGATCCCCACCAGCGCGCCGGGCAGCATCAGCGCCAGGTTGCGCCGGTCCCATACCCCGCGATAGGCATAAAGCCCGAACAGATCCATCAGGCAGAGAATCGGCAGCATGACCGCCGCCGCCTGGATCGGCGAGATCGTCAGCGCCATCATCGGCACCGAAACCGATCCCAGCCCCCCGGCCACCCCGCCCTTGGAGATGCCGACAATCAGAATTGCCGGTATGGCGACGGCGTAAAACAAGGGATCGGCGATGAACTCCATCGACGGGGAACTCCATAACGATCAACGTAAAAGAAGGCCGGCGAACGCCGACCCGGCGACCACATAACACAAAACCGAGGGCCGTGCGCTAGCCCTGATAGCTGTCGGCGAGGTCGCCCGTTTCGGTGCAGTAACCGCCGGGCGAGGTCGCCCTGCCGGCGCCGGTATAATCCATATACAGATTATAGGCCCAGTCACCGCTGCGCGAAGGATGGCTGGAATGAAAAATCACAATCGAATGATCATGCCAGACCACCGGAGACGGACAGGCCAGCCGGATACAGTAACTTACCTCGGGCAGTGAGCGGTAAACGGCGACATATCCCTCCAGCCAGCGATCCGCCGGCAATGCGGTATTGTCGGCGATTCCGGCATCGATCGTCACGGTGCAATCCGGCCGCAGGGCCAGGTGGTTCATATCCCTGCCAAGCTCGGGGAATATCTCTGGTAGCCCGGAGGCTGGGTCCGCCATCGACCAACGCCCATAATCGCGAAGGTCGGTGGCGATGACGCCAGGGTTCCGGCCCGCCGCCACCTGCCTGTCGATCCATGCGTCGGTGGCGCGGGAAATATCGCCCCATCCCACGATCATCGAACTCGCCCCCAGCGCCACGATCATACCGATATGCAAGATATAGAGGTGCCATCCGCATATCGCGCCAATGCCGCCCACCACCGCCGCACCCGACAAGATACCCGGCCTGGTGACCCGGCTGGGCACACGCAGGGACAACAGTGCCGCCGGCTGCATCCGCCTAAACGCCACGATAAATACCGCTGATGCCAGAACCGCTCCGGCGAACCCCGGGAACTCCACCACCATGCGCCAGCCGGTAACGCCGCCGAACAGGTCGATGACCCGTAACGCCGGCGGCAGCGCCGCGACCGTCCCGACAACGGCAGCCAGGCTATTCACGGCAAGCCCGATAAGAAGCCACGCAACAAGGGCGGGCCACAACGCGCCCATGCCCCGGATGCCGATACCCGCGAAACACTGGCCGACGGTCTCGTGATCGCGCCGCAACAACGGAACAGCCAGGAAAAACACCGCCAACCCGGCCAGAACCGCGGCGGGCGCCAGCATCACGGCAGTCGACAGATTGAGAGGAAAGGCCAGATCGAAATCGATAGGGTCTATGACTGGCACGCGATAGGAAAAATAGACCCAGGCACCCGATAAAAGCCGGGCGAGGCCGGCAACCGCGATCGTCCCGCCGACCAGTTGAGATATTGAAAATACGACGATCCGCAAGGGCGATGGCAGAGAAGCGGAAGTCTGGAGAATTGCCGCGACAATGGCCCAGATCAGATAGATCGCGACCACCCCGGATGGAACCAGAACAATCAGAATTCCCGACTTCCCGGAAAACAGCAGCCAGGCCAGAACCGTAAACAGGACGGCGATTTCTAACAATGCCAGTGCCAGGGACGGCTTCCGGGGGGACGGCCATTCCAGGCTGGGGATCGGATCCTTCGCCATTCCATCTTTCTCCTGCCGGCGAATACGCCTGATGCATATACCGGAATTTGCCCGACAACCTAATGAGAAAGACTTAACCGCCCCTTAACCGGCCCCGGGATTGCTGTTTTACCCCACAACCAACCCCTCCGCGCCCTGCCATACGAGGCGGCAGCCGGTGAGGAAGATCAGGGTGAAGCAAATGCGGTAGAAGATGACCTCGGGCAGGCGTTTCTGGAAGGTAATGCCCAGCCAGATGCCCAGCGGCGCCACCGGGGCGAGGATCAGGGCGGTGCCCAGGTTGGTGGCGTCCATCGTGCCCAGCAGCACATAGGCGGGCAGCTTCATCACGTCGACCAGCGCGAACAGCACCACCGTGGTGCCGACGAAGATGTGCTTTTCCAGTTTCTGCGGCAGCAGGTAGATATGCACCGGCGGGCTGCCGCCATGGGC
>JAOUMF010000551.1 GCA_029881615.1 Alphaproteobacteria bacterium
GGTCAAAGTGGCCGAGCGAATATCCGCAATCAGCCCGGCGGAGTGGGACGCCTGCGCCGGCGACGACGATCCGTTCCTGTCCCACGCATTTCTCGGTGCGCTGGAAGAGGCCGGGTGCGTCTCGGCGGAAAGCGGCTGGCTGCCCCACCACCTGGCGGTCGATGCGCCGGACGGCGGCGTCATGGCCGTGGCGCCTCTCTATGTGAAGGGGCACAGCCAGGGCGAATATGTTTTCGACTGGGGCTGGGCCGATGCCTATGAACGCGCGGGCGGGCGCTATTACCCGAAACTGCAATGCGCCGTTCCCTTCACGCCCGTGCCGGGCAGAAGGCTGCTGGCAAAACCAGGACCAGGCGCGGCGGCGGCGGAAATGGCCCTTGCGGCAGGAATCGAGGAACTGTCCGATCGCCATGGGCTGAGTTCCGCCCATGTCACATTCCTGCCGGAAGACCAGGCGGCCAGCCTTGGCGAACGCGGCTGGCTGGTCCGGCACGGTATGCAATTTCACTGGCGCAATCGGGGCTACCGCAATTTCGATGATTTTCTGGGCGCGCTGATGAGCCGCAAACGCAAATCCATTGCGAAGGAACGGCGGAGCGTGGCCGATGCCGGGATCCGCACACGAACCCTGTGCGGCGACGAGATCATGGCTCATCACTGGGACGCGTTTCACCGGTTCTATGTCGACACCTATGACCGGAAATGGGGATATCCATACCTTAACCGCGAATTTTTCGAGCTGCTGACCGAACGGCTGGGCAGCCGGGTCGTACTGGTAATGGCGGAACAGGAAGGACGATTGATCGCGGGGGCACTGAACCTGCGCGGGACCCAGGCACTTTATGGACGCAACTGGGGCGCCGATGGCGATTACCGGTTTCTGCATTTCGAGGCCTGCTACTACCGCGCCATCGATTTCGCGATCGAACACGGGCTGGAACGGGTCGAAGCCGGCACACAGGGTCCGCACAAGGTTCAGCGGGGCTACGAGCCGATCCGCACATACAGCGCCCACCTGATCCGGGACCCCGGTTTACGCGCCCCCGTCGCGGACTTCATCCGCCGCGAATCGCGGCAGATCGCCCATGAAATGGAAGCCATGGCCGGAATGACGCCCTACCGGCGGGACGAAACCTGACATTATTGTCCACTGATTCGCCCGCCCACCGTCATCTATCTGCCTCATTCGATTGGCATTCTCGCATCACTGTAAAGATTGCAGCGATATTCAGCGAGAGGACGATGAAAACAAGAAGCCGCCACCCCGCCACCCGAAAATGCATACCCGCATCCTGGCGGCGCATGGATACACCCGGGCGGATGTTGGCCGGCTACATTGCTTTCTTCACTGTTTCCCTGTTGCTCTTCAACGCGATGATTCTTCTGTCTCTCCTGCCCTGATCCACCATCGGGATCACAAACGCGGCAGCCTCTCCCCCGCCGCATGGGCAAAAAGAAAGGGCCGCCGCTTTCCCGCGCGACGGCCCTTTCACTTATTGTAGCTTTTCGTGGTTGGGGGACGATCCGCTAACCTTCCACCGTCTCCACGACCTTTTTCTTATCGGGCGCTTGTGGCGGATAGGTCATCTTCAGTTCGCCGTTCTCAAGTTCCACGCACACGACACCGCCCTTGGCCAGCCTGCCGAACAGCAATTCCTCGGCCAGCGGCTTCTTGATGTGCTCCTGGATAACACGGCCCAGCGGACGGGCGCCGAAGGCAACGTCGTAGCCCTTCTCGGCCAGCCACTGGCGGGCTTCGTCCGTCAGTTCGATGATGACATTGCGGTCGGCCAGTTGGCCTTCCAGTTCCATCACGAACTTGTCGACGACGCGCGACACGGTTTCCGGCTTCAGAGCCTCAAAACCGATGATCGCATCCAGCCGGTTGCGGAATTCCGGCGAGAACATGCGATTGACCGCTTCGGTATCCTCGCCGACCCTCGTCTCGCGACCAAAACCCATGGCCGGTTTCGCCAGATCGGCCGCCCCGGCGTTCGTTGTCATCACCAGGATCACATTGCGGAAATCGACAGTCTTGCCGTTATGGTCGGTCAGCTTGCCATGATCCATCACCTGCAACAGAATGTTGAACAGGTCCGGATGGGCCTTCTCGATTTCGTCCAGCAACAGCACCGAATGAGGATGCTGATCGATCGCGTCGGTCAACATGCCGCCCTGATCGAAGCCGACATAACCCGGAGGCGCGCCGATCAAACGGCTGATGCTGTGACGCTCCATATATTCCGACATGTCGAAGCGCTGCAGCTCGATCCCCAGAACATGGGCAAGCTGGCGGGTGACCTCGGTCTTGCCGACGCCGGTGGGGCCCGAAAACAGGTAACAGCCGATCGGCTTTTCCGGCTCGCGCAGACCGGCCCGCGACAGCTTGATCGCCGCCGATACCGCGCTGATCGCCTTGTCCTGCCCGAACACGACCGTCTTCAGGTCACGTTCCAGATTCTGCAAGGCCCGGCTATCGTCCTTCGATACCGTTTTCGGCGGTATTCTGGCGATCTTGGCGACCACGGCCTCGACATCCTTGATCGAGATGGTTTTCTTGCGCCGCGATTCCGGCAACAGCATCTGCGCCGCGCCGACCTCGTCGATCACGTCGATCGCCTTGTCCGGCAA
>JAOUMF010000552.1 GCA_029881615.1 Alphaproteobacteria bacterium
GTACGGTTTGCCTCCGGCCGACCTGCTGATCGATCCGCTGACCTTCACCGTCTGCACCGGGATGGAGGACGACCGCAAGCTGGCAATCGAGACGCTGAACGGCATCCGGCGCATCGCGGAACGCTTTCCCGAATGCCAGGTAATTCTCGGTCTGTCGAACATCTCCTTCGGGTTGAAGGCGGTGGCGCGCCATGTACTGAATTCGGTTTTCCTGGACGAGGCGGTGAAGTATGGCATGACCGGCGCCATCATCCATGTCAGCAAGATCAAGCCGCTGCATGCGATCCCCGAGGCCGAGGCCAAGGTGGCGCTGGACCTGATCCATGACCGGCGCGAAGAGGGCTACGATCCCCTGCAGGCCTTCCTCGCCCTCTTCGAGGGGCGCGTGGCCATGGAAGACAAGATCGATACCGCCAATCTGACCATTGAGGAAAAATTGCACCGCCGTATCGTTGACGGCGACCGCAATGGCCTGGCTGACGACTTGGCCGCGGCAATGGAATCCCGCCCGCCGCTGGACATCATCAATGAAATCCTGCTTGGCGGCATGAAGGAGGTCGGCGAACTGTTCGGATCCGGCAAGATGCAGCTTCCTTTCGTGCTGCAATCGGCCGAGACCATGAAGGCCGCCGTCGCCCACCTGGAACCCCATATGGAAAAAGCCGACAGCCAGAGCAAGGGCACCGTGGTGCTGGCGACGGTAAAGGGCGACGTGCACGATATCGGCAAGAACCTCGTCGATATCATTCTCACCAACAACGGCTATAACGTCGTCAATCTGGGCATCAAGCAGCCCATCGCCAATATCGTCGAGGCCGCGCGCGAGCATAAGGCGGATGTCATCGGCATGTCGGGCCTGCTGGTGAAATCGACCGTGGTCATGCGTGAAAATCTGGAAGAGATGACGCGCGAGAAAATCGATGTTCCGATCATGTTGGGCGGGGCCGCGTTGACCCGTGCCTATGTCGAGGAAGATTGCGTCGCCGCCTATGGCGCCGGCCGCGTGGCCTATGCCCGCGACGCCTTCGACGGGCTGAAGATCATGGACAAGGTGGTCAATGGCGGGTTCGACGATTACGCCGCCGCGATCCAGGCCAAACGCAACAGCCGCCCTGCCAACAGCCGCAAGGCGGTGGGGCGCGCCGCAAATGCCGCGCCGGCCCCGGCCGATCCCGCGGTGACCCGCGCCGCGCGCGAGGCGCTGAACAACGCGCTGGAAATCGCCGAGCCGCCCTTCTGGGGCCCGCGGGTGATTGCCCGCGCGCCGGTCAAGGCGTTGCTGCCCTATCTGAACGAGCGCATGCTGTTCCAGTTTCACTGGGGCTTCCGCAAGGAAGGCCGCAAGCTGGACGAATATATGGTCTGGGCGAAAAAGGAACTGCGCCCGGTGCTGAAACGCATGGTCGATACGGTGATCCAGCAGGACATCATGGTGCCCCAGGCGGTCTACGGCTATTGGAAGGCTGCCGGCGAGGGCGACGATTTGGTACTGTTCGGCGAGGACGGCGCGCATGAGGTTGCCCGCTTTGCCCTGCCGCGACAGGCTGGCGAGGACGGCAAATGCATAGCCGATTACGTGCCAGACATTTCCGCCGGGCCGCAGGCGCGCGGCGTCATCGGCCTGCAGGTCGTGACCATGGGCCAGCGTGCCGCCGATGTGGCCCGTGAATGGTTCGACGACGACCGCTACCAGGATTATCTGTATCTGCACGGGCTGGGCGTGGAACTGGCGGAAGCCATGGCCGAATATGTTCATAAGCGCATTCGCGCCGAACTGGGCCACGCGGCCGGGGAAGCCAGCGATATGGAAGGTCTGCTGAACCAGGAATATTTCGGGTCGCGCTATTCCTTCGGCTATCCGGCCTGCCCGAACCTGGAGGATCAGGACCAGCTGTTGGCCTTGCTGGGCGCCGACGCGATTGGCGTGGATTTGTCCGACGAGCACCAGCTGCACCCGGAAATGTCGACCTCGGCCGTCGTCATCCCGCATCCGAAGGCGAAGTATTTTTCGGTGTGAGGCTGGTTACGGGGTCGCCCTGTCTTGGCGCAGATTGCGGTTTGCTGCAGGATGGCCGCATGAGCATTGCGATTCGTTCCGCTTCCGTTGATGACGCTCCCGCGATTTCCGGGTTGATCGAGGCTGCCTATGCGGCCGGGATCGATCATCATTTTGGCGAAGAGGGGCGGGCGACTTTTCTGGAATTCGTTACGCCCGCGGCGATTGCCGCGCGGTTGGACGGCGATGGCGACGGCGATGGCTGGGTGGCGGTCAAGGATGACCGCAGTATCGTCGGCTATGCCGAACTGGCCGGTGACCATCTAAAGATGCTGTTTGTCCGCAACGATCTGCAGCGAACCGGAATCGGGCGTAAATTGTTGACATTTTTGCGGGTTTTTCGTCGCGGCCATATGGTCACGCTGCGGGCGGCCCCGAACGCCGACGCTTTCTATCTCGCCGTGGGATTTCGCCCGACCGGCCCCAAACAGCAACAGGGTGGCGTTATTTTCACGCCGATGGAAATGAAGTTCTGAGAGTGGAGTTCAACGTCCTATCGCCAGCACCCGGCGATATAGCGGGTTGGTCAGCATCGGCAGAATATACATCGGAAACTGGGCCATTGCGA
>JAOUMF010000553.1 GCA_029881615.1 Alphaproteobacteria bacterium
CATCGCCCGGTTAAAGGAAATGCGGCCCAACAGGGTCGAGGCCTGGGTGGCCGACCATGGCGCGTTTAAAACGGCTCCTTTCCAGGTGGATCGCTTCGCGCTGTTCTCAAGCTTCCTGAAAACCGAAGGCGCGCTCTATATCGAAGAGGCAAGCTATCCGCTGGAGGGGTTTGGGCGACTCCCCTAACCGTATCGCCTTAAAATCCGGTCAACTTGTGTTGCATATTGCCCGCCGAAATAGCAGGTGTGGGTCAACAGCGGGTACAGGTTGTAGATATCGCGCCGCGCCTCGAAGAAGCCGGGGCGGATCGGGCGGTGTTCGTTGTAACGGCGGAAGAACGGATCGCTGTACGTGTTGAACAGGGTGGCGAAGGCGAGTTCGATTTCCGCGTCGCCATGATAGATCGCCGGGTCGATGAAGGCGGCGATGTGGCCGCTGCGTACCAGCACATTACCGCCCCACATGTCGCCATGGATCAGCGACGGTCGGCCGGCCGGATCGATGTACGTCTCCAGTTTCGTCTCGCGGAATTTTTCCAGCCGGGCATACACGTCACGTGGCAGACTGCCGTTATCGAGGGCCAGCCGCCCCATATGGATTAGCCGGTGATCGCCGAAAAATTCGAGCCAGGACTCAGTCCAGGGGTTGGGCTGGCGCAGGGAACCGATCAGGGTGTCGCGTTCGTGGCCGTACGCATTCGCCGTGATATCATGTAGCGCGGCCAGCAGGTCGGCGGCATGTTCCTGTGCCGTGGTATCCAGCCGGCCTGACGTTTCCATATACTCCATGATCAGCAAGTCGGGTTCGGCATGGATGACTTCGGGTACGGGTATGGTTCGCGTACGCGCCAGGTAATCCAGCATGTAACCCTCGATGTCCAGCGCGCCATCGGTGCCCGCGACCTTGGCCACCAGCCGCCGCCCATCCGCCAGATCCACCCGCCAGACATCGCCGATACAGCCGCCGGTCAGCGGCGCCACATGGGTCACCGCCGCGCCTGTCGCATTCGTGACGGTCTGGCGCGCGGCGGGGTTCACGGATTTCGCGCCTCCAACTCCCTCAGCCAGGCGCGCGCGCCCTCCTCGATCATATCCAGTACGGACTCGAAACCGTTCGGGCCGCCGTAATAGGGGTCGGGCACGGGCGGGGCCGGCTGGCAGGCGGCCTCCATGAACATCCGCACCTTGCCTCGCTGGTTGCGCGTGGCGCGGCGCAGCATGTCGCGGTGATGCCCGTCATCCATGGCCAGCAACAGATCGAACCGGTCGAAATCCTCCTGGGTCAATTGGCGGGCGCGCAGGTCCGATATATCCACCCCGCGCCGCGCCGCCGCCTGGATTGAGCGCGGATCGGGCGGATTGCCCACATGCCAGCCCTCCAGCCCCACGGAATCCGTCGCGATCGCATCGGCAAGACCGGCCGCGGCCACTTGATGGCGGAACACACCCTCGGCGGTGGGCGAGCGGCAGATATTGCCGGTGCAGACAAACAGAACCTGCTGCATGTTATTCCCTCTCTTGTGTATGGCGTATAATCATTTAGCATGGGTGGCGTCATGGCTGAAACCCGTTCCATTGTCGTGTTGACCGGAGCCGGAATTTCCCGGGAGTCGGGCCTTCACACTTTTCGCGATGCCGATGGCATATGGGCGACGGTGAAGGTCGAGGAAGTCGCAACGCCCGAAGCCTTCGCGCGCGATCCGGTGCGCGTTCAGGAATTTTACAATGCCCGCAGACGGGGGCTGGTCGGCGCCGATGTCGCGCCCAATCCCGCGCATCTGGCCCTGGCGGAATTCGAGGCGGGGTTTGCCGGCGATTTCCTGCTGGTTACCCAGAACATCGATGATTTGCACGAGCGCGCCGGCAGCCGCAACATGATCCATATGCATGGCGAGTTGCTGAAGGCGCGCTGCGGATTTTGCGGGAATACAGCCGGCTGGCGTAATGACCTCGGCGCGGGCGATGTCTGTCCGGCCTGCGGAAAGGCCGGCGGTATGCGCCCGCATGTGGTCTGGTTCGGCGAGATGCCGTTCGAAATGGACCGCATCTATGCGGCGCTGGAGGAATGCGACCTGTTCGTTTCCATCGGCACGTCGGGCAATGTCTATCCGGCGGCTGGTTTCGTGCAAGCGGCGCGCATGGCAGGTGCGCGCACGGTGGAATTGAACCTGGAGCCGTCGGAAGGCGCGACCCTGTTCGAGGAAGCAATCTACGGCCCGGCGGGAACCGTGGTGCCCGACTGGTTTGCAGCGCTCGATACGGGCTGATGCAAGAAGAAACCCTGGAGCAGGCGATTGCGGCGGCGCGCGCCTGCGCGGTTTGCGCCGAACATTTGCCGCTTGGCCCGCATCCCGTATTCCGCGCCTCGCGCACCGCGCGGCTGTTGATCGTCGGCCAGGCGCCGGGAACGCGCGTGCATGAAACCGGCATCCCCTGGAACGACAGGTCCGGCGACCGACTGCGCGACTGGCTGGGCCTGGATCGCGACAGCTTTTATGACGAGACCCGCATCGCCATTCTGCCCGCGGGTTTCTGTTATCCCGGTCGTTACGAACGCGGCGGCGACCTGCCGCCCCGATCTGAATGCGCGCCCATGTGGCATCGGCGGCTGATTGCCCATA
>JAOUMF010000555.1 GCA_029881615.1 Alphaproteobacteria bacterium
AACCTCGCGCGGGCCGGTATTGAGGATGCGGCCCGTTCCCGTGTTCATGTACTGGTCCAGGGCGCGGTCGTGCTTTTCCCGCTGCCCCCGGGCCATCAGCCGCGAGATGTTCCGCCCGATCATCTCTTCGGCGCCATAGCCGAAGATCCCGGCGGCGGCGGGATTGAAGATTTCAATCCGGCCCGCTTCGTCCGCCGTCACCACGGCCACCGAAACATTCTCCAGAATGAGGCGCAGATAGTCGGTCTGTTCCTTGGCCTGCACCTCGATCTGCTTGCGGGCGCTGACGTCAAACAGCACGCAATCCCATAGCGTGCCGCCATCGGGCAGGCGGCGCGGATTGCCCATCGATTTGACCCAATGGTATTTTCCGTCGCCGCCGATAATCCGGAATTCGGTTTCCCAGCGTGAAAGCGTCTGTCGGGATGCCTCCATTTCGCGGTCGAAACGGCCCTTGTCGTCAGGATGGATTTCGCCGAAGCAGCGATTCGGCGCATTCATGACCGCGGCGGGGTCGACGCCCAGAATTTCGCTGATATGGTCGCTGATGAAGGGATAGAGAATGCGCCCGTCGGCGGTCAGAAGGCGTTGATAGATAACGGCGGGCACATTACGCAGGAAATCCTGCAACGCCATCGGGTCCGTGGGCGGTGCAGGCTGGTTCGCGGGCGTTTCCCTGGGTTGCAGGGTGCCCACCAGGGCGCGCGCCTTGCCGCCCTCCCGGATGCGAATGCGCGCAGACATATGGTAACTCTGCCAGTCGCCGCCGCCCGCCCGCGCCCGGTATTCGATTTCCAGCGGATCGTCTTTCTTCAAGGTCGCGCCGATCGCTTCTCGGACGCGGTCCGCATCGTCCGGATGGACGGTTGACAGGAAGCATTTCTGGACCGCCTCGCCGGCATCCGCGGTATCGATCAGCTCCTTGATGTTTTCGGTCACCCAGATTGAATTGTTTTCCAGGTCCCACTCCCAGAAACCGGGTTCCGGGCGCATATACGGATCCACCCGGCTGGACTTGCCGGCCGGCTCCCGCGACCTGTGCGGCGCATTCTTACTGCTACCCGACATGCATCTTTCCCCCAAAGCCAGTTCCGTCTCGCCAATGCCCATGGCCGGCCGCGGTTTCCGCGCACCTTCCCGTCGCCTGGATCGTTCAAGACACTGGATGCCGCATTCCGCTTACGGGAAAGCCCGGACCTTCCGCCGGCCTCCCACGGTTTTTCTTGCCATATCAACCCGGCAAGCGGCAGTCCCTTCCAATTATGCCTTCCAATCTACACCCGGCGGGGGACAAATCACCCAATCCCGGGAGCATTGTCAAACCTTGTTGGTTAAAATCCCATAAATTTATTAAGGATAAATCCAGATTCGTCTGCCTGGCGTTCCTTCCACCAGGGCCTTGGCGAAAATAACGAAATCACCCGCATAGGCAGAGATTCAGATGATTTCCGCTAACAACGGTAAATACTACTTCGCCGGAATGGTGGAAATTACCTAAAAAGAGCATAATAAGTATATGGCCGGTTCGTCAACCTGTGGTACATTATGGCCATATTGGATTTGTGGTTATGGGGATACCGGGCCCTGGCGGGCCAAGATTCAGGGTGGTCAGGATGACAGACAGGGTTGCCGATGGGCGTGCGGGGAACGCGCCCGCGTATGGCGCAGTCGGTTCACGGGTAGAGTCGATTGGGCGCGGTTTACAGGGTGCGCAAGCGCCGGTTCGGATTATCGTGGCGGACGACCAGCGGCTTTGCCGGGAATGCGTCCGGTTGCTGATCGAATCGATCGATCCTTCGCTACAGGTCATCGAGATCGACAAACCGCAGGAAATCGTCGCCCGCATGGGCGGCGACATGGCGCGTAGCGTCGTTCTCTACAATCTCGTTCTGACCGATGAACAGGGCGTCGAATATGTAGGGGCCCTGTCGCAGTCGATCGGCGAGGCGCCGCTGGTGGTGATGTGCGACGGCAACGATCCGGCGCTGATGCGCGGCTGCCTGGAGCGCGGCGCCAGGGCGTTCCTGCCGTCATCGACGCCCGGCCCGCTGCTCGTCTCGATCCTGCATCTGGTGATGGCCGGCGGCGTTTACGTGCCGCCCGAACTGGCCCTGGTGGCCCATGGCGCGAAGGCGGGTTCAGGCGATGCCGAAACGTCGCGCAAGCGCAATGGCGGCAATACCCGGCGCGATGCCGTGATCGCCGAACACTTTCCTTCGCTGACGCGGCGCCAGCGCGACGTTCTTGCGTTGCTGTCCCAGGGCTTGTCCAATCGGGATATCGCGGGATCGCTGGAAATGTGCGAGAACACGGTCAAGGCCCATGTAAAGCAGGTCATGCGCAAGCTGCGGGCCGACAACCGCACCCAGGCGGCGCTGCAGGCCGACCGCCTGGTCGGCTGACCGTCCGGAAAGGCTTGGTCAAGTCCGGAACGCGCCAGGGCGCCTGCAGATAGACGTTGCGGGTCCCGCCCGCTCAGCCGTTATGCCTAAGGAACGCCTCGAGCAGTTTTCGCGCCGCCGCGGTCGGCGTGATGCGGCCGGCCGAGACCTCGGCTTCCAGCGGGGGCAGGGCGTCGGCGACGCCCGGGTTCGCCTTCAGGGTTGCGAT
>JAOUMF010000554.1 GCA_029881615.1 Alphaproteobacteria bacterium
GAAACATCTGGCGGATGCGCCCGCGCGGCTGCTGTCCGGCGGCCAGCAACAGCGGCTGGCCATCGCCCGGGCGTTGGCGCCCAACCCGGAGGTGCTGTTGCTGGACGAGCCCTGCGCCAATCTGGATCCGGCCGCCACCGCCGCGATCGAGGCGTTGATCGGCGATGCAAAATTGCGCGGCACCAAGGTCGTGCTGGTCACCCATGATGTCGCCCAGGCCAAACGGGTCGCCGACGACATCACCTTCATCCATGACGGCAGGATCGAGGAACAAACCCCGGCCGCCGATTTTTTTGACAAGCCCGCCAGTCCCGCCAGCCGCGCCTATCTGGATGGCCGGCTGCTGGTCTGATGCGATAAAAAGGGAGAGAGATGGTTTCAAGACGTAACCTTATTGGCGCCGGGCTGTTCTGCGCGGCAATCGCTTTTTCAGGGGGGGCGGGCGCGGGTGAAAAATTCATCACCGTGCAGTCCACAACCTCGACCCAGAATTCCGGCCTGCTGGATTATCTGTTGCCGACATTTACCGAAAAGACCGGCATCGAGGTGCGCGTGGTCGCGGTCGGCACCGGCCAGGCGATCAAGAATGCGATGAACGGTGACGGCGACGTGCTGCTGGTCCATGCCAGGGCGGCGGAGGAGAAATTCGTTGCCGGCGGTTACGGCGTGAAGCGTTCCGACCTGATGTATAACGACTTCGTCATCGTTGGCCCGGCGGCGGATCCCGCCGGGGTGGGCGGCATGAAGGATGCCGTGGCGGCGCTGCAAAAGCTCGCTGCAGCCAGGATTCCCTTCGCCTCTCGCGGCGACGATTCGGGCACCCATAAGAAAGAATTGAGCCTGTGGCGGGAAGCCGGCGTCGATGTCGCCGCGGCATCCGGCGGCTGGTATCGCGAGACCGGCTCGGGCATGGGCGCGACGCTGAATGCCGGGGTTGGAATGGGTGCCTATGTCCTGACCGACCGCGCCACCTGGATTGCCTTCAGGAACAAGGGGGATTTCAAGCTTCTGGTCGAGGGCGGCAAGGGGCTGTTCAACCAGTACGGAATCATCCTGGTGAACCCGGCGAAACACAAGAACGTAAAGGCCGAGTGGGGCCAGGCCTTCATCGACTGGATGCTCGGCGACGAGGGGCAGTCCGCGATCGGATCCTATCAGGTGGATGGCCAGCAGCTATTCTTCCCCAACGCCCAGCCGGGGAGTTGAAAGTAAGAAAGTTGAACCACAGAGACACAGAGACACAGAGAAAAATGCCTCTGCGTATCTCCGCGGTTCTCCGCGCCCTCCGCGATTAAGTCTTTTTACCGCAGAGGACGCAGAGAACCGCGGAGGAAATAATTCTCTCTGTGTCTCTGTGCCTCTGTGGTCCTTCTTTTTTTGCGCCGATGGGGCAGACTCAAGGCCCGTTGTAGCGCACCGCCCCCAGGCCGGTGATGTCATATCCGCCCAGTTCCTCTGCGCGGGCGGCGAAGGCGGGGGTTCGGGCGAAGGACAGCAATTTCTGCAGCGGCGGCTCGAAGAAATCCCGCCGCCACACGGCTAGATCGTAACGCTCGCGGAACAGCGGCAGGAAACCCAGCCGGTACTGGCGCGCCACGGTTTCCACCGCCAGCCCCGCGTCGGCCTTGCCGTCGGCCACCGCCAGCGCCACGTCGGCCTCGCTGCGCGCCGGCGGGTCCAGCATGGTGACCGCGGCTCCGTCCAGACCGGCCCGCTTCATCAGATATTCCAGCAGCACGCGGCTGCCGGCCTCTTGCTGGCGCGGGATCACGCTGCGTCCCGCAAGGTCGGAAATCGAGGCGATGTTTTGCGGATTGCCCGGCGCCAGTACCAGCCCCTGCGTGCGTGTCGCCCATTCCATCAGGATCACCGGCATCGCGGGGATGCGTTCGCGGATATGGGCCCGGTTCCAGTCCTCAGCCTGGGGCTCGTAGACATGCATGCCGGCGGCAACAGCCCCGCCCTCGGCCAGGCGTTTAAGCCCGCTGAGGCTGCCGTCGAAGAAGGTGGCCAGGCCACTGCCGGACTCGCGCAGGGCCCAGTCGAGCAGCGGGTCGTGGCTGCCGGCCACCACCATCGGCCGTTCCACCAGCCCTTCCGTGCCCTCGCGGAATTCCACATGGCGGCGCACCCAGGCCTCCACCATGTCGCGCGGGAACAGTAGCTTGCCGGTCACCCGGCTGTGCGGGATGGCGTTGTCGGCGACAAGCTCATAGACCTTGCGCTCCTTGATGCGCAGCAGGGCCGCCACTTCCTTCGTCGTCAGATATTCCGCCATCGCCGCTGCTCCGGGTTTTCGGCAGCCTAGCTTGTGTGAGGCACAAAAAAAACCCCCGGTCGCGTACGGCCGGGGGAAGTCACCATAAGGAGGAAATGTAATGGTGTTCTTATGCAGCGACGGCATTCTCCGGCGCGAGATAGTCATAGCCGAGAGCTTCGGCGACTGCCGCGTAGGTGATTTTGCCGCTGTAGACATTGAGGCCTGCCCGCAGATGCGGATCGGCGGCCAGCGCGTCCTTCCAGCCCTTGTCGGCCAGCGCCAGGGTAAAGGGAAGGGTCGCATTGTTCAGTGCGAAGGTAGATGTCCGCGCCACGCCGCCCGGCATATTG
>JAOUMF010000556.1 GCA_029881615.1 Alphaproteobacteria bacterium
GATATCACTTATGAATATCTCGCCGCCTGCGCCCGCGAGGGCGCGATCTATGTCGAGATGTTCACCTCGCCCGACCATGCCGCCGAAGTGGGGATGACCTACCTGGATCATCTGGAGGGCACGGTGGCGGGGATCGACGACGCGGCGCGCGATTTCGGCATCGTCGGGCGCATCATCGTTACCTGCGTGCGCCATCTGGGGCCGGAACGCGGCGTGGCGGTGGCCCGGGACATGGTGGCCGAACCGCACCCCTATGTGGTCGGCTTCGGCATGGGCGGGGCCGAGACGGCGTTTCATCTGCGCGATTTCAAGCCCGCCTTCAAGCTGGCCGCGGATGCCGGGTTGGGCTGCACCGTCCATGCCGGCGAGGTTTGCGGGCCGGAAAGCATATATGACGCGCTGGACGAACTGCCGGTAACCCGGCTGGGTCACGGGGTGCGCGCCATCGAGGATCCGAAACTGGTGGAACGTATCGCGCGCGAGGGCATCGTGCTGGAGCTATGCCCGCACAGCAATATCGCGACCGGTGTCTATGCCGATATGGCGGCGCACCCTTTTCCCGCGCTGCTGGCCGCTGGCTGCCGGGTGACGCTGAATTCCGACGATCCGCCTTTTTTCGCAACATCGATCGGGCGCGAATATGCCACGGCGGCCGCCGAGTTCCATATGACCGACGACGCCTTGCGCGCGGTGACGCGAACCGCGCTTGAAGCCGCTTTCGTCGATGATGAAATCCGTACTGGCCTGCTGGCCCGCCTGGGCGCGTAGGGCAGGGGAATTCCGGCGTTCTTTGGGAAGGAACACCGGTTTGTGAGAGGAGTTACAACAACAACACTGAAAGGGAATGGCATGAAACGTCTGAATTTGTTTCAAGGTATCGGTATTGTTGCGGGGGGAATTGCGCTGGCAACGCTCGCCGTGCCGGCCGCCAATGCGGCGGAACCGCACGACAATCTGAATGCGACCCTGTGGATGCAGGGTTCGGTGGAATATGCCGGGGTGACGATGGGGGCCTATCAGTTGGCCATCGCCATGCTGGACAAGGCGCTGGCCGACAAGAATTGGACCGCGATCCCGGGCGAGCAGGGCGGCAGCCACAAGGACAAGCCGCCGGCGGTGATCCTGGATGTGGATGAAACCGTGCTGGATAATTCCAAGTTCCAGGCATGGATGGTGATGAACGATACCTATTTCAATTCAAAGGATTGGGGCGCCTTCGTCAATTCCGTGGACTCGACACCGATCCCCGGTTCGCTGGCCTTCACCAAATATGCCGAATCAAAAGGCGTCAAGGTGTTCTATATCTCCAACCGCACCGGCGACCTGGAAGAGGCGACCCGCAAGAATCTTGAAAAATACGGCTATCCCATGGGCGGCAATGTGGACACCGTCCTGTTGAAGAAGGAAAAGCCGGAATGGGCCTCGTCGAAGAAGAGCCCGCGCCGCAGCCATGTGGGCGCCGATTATCGGGTGCTGATGTTACTGGGCGATAATTTTGGTGATTTTGTCGACGGCTACAAGGGCAGCACCGCCGAGCGTCACGCCCTGTTCGACAAGCATAAGGATATGTGGGGCACGAAATGGATCATGCTGCCGAATCCGTCCTACGGTTCATGGGAATCGGCGACCTTCAGCCATGATTACAAGGAACCCGACCAGCGCGGCAAGAAACAGGGCGCGCTGTCGGTCTGGGCGGGCCAGTAATCCGTCAACGCCGGCTGTAACGGTTCGGAGGGCGTCCCCCGGGGCGCCCTCCTTGCGTTTGGGGGGGGCGGTGCACTGTCGCGGGTGGATCGTCGTTTCGTGGACGGAAAGCAAGGTTCACCACAGAGACACAGAGGCATAGAGAGGTTTTGCGTTTCCGCTTCCGCCTTGTCGCCGCTGGTCAGACCCCAGGAAGGGGGATATGGAGATAAGGGGGATAGGGGGATAAGGATACTTGCGGCCAAGGGCCGCGATTTCTTTTCTTTCTCATCCCCCCTATCTCCCCTATCCCCATATCCCCCTTCGTACGGCCTGTAAAACGGCACAATGATCGGGTGAAGTAACCGTCCTCTCTGTGTCTCTGTGTCTCCGTGGTGAATCCTTGTTGAAAGCTTCACGCGCTTTCGGGAATCGGCCACCCCCCGCTATTTCGTTCCGAAAATTCGGTCCCCGGCGTCGCCCAGGCCGGGCAGGATATAGCCCTTGTCGTTGAGTTCGCGGTCAATGGCGGCGGTATAGACCGGCACGTCGGGATGGGCCTTGTTGAAGGCCTCGATGCCCTCTGGGGCGGCCAGCAGGCAGACGAATTTCAGGTTCTTGGCGCCCGCGGCCTTGACCCGGTCGACCGCCGCGATCGAGGAATGGGCGGTGGCCAGCATGGGATCGACCACGATGCACAGCCGGTCGCCCAGCGAATGCGGCACCTTGAAATAATATTCCACCGCCTCCAGCGTCTCGTGGTCGCGATAAAGCCCCACATGGCCAACCCGCGCCGAGGGGATCAGATCCAGCATGCCCTGCAACAGCCCGTCGCCGGCGCGCAGAATGGAAATCAGGCACAGCTTCTTGCCGCCCAACACAGGCGAGTCCATCTTTTCCAGCGGCGTTTCGATT
>JAOUMF010000557.1 GCA_029881615.1 Alphaproteobacteria bacterium
CCTGAATGGATATGCCGCGCTGCTATCGCCCTCGACCGGGATTATCGACAGCCATGGGCTGATGCTGGCCTATCAGGGCGAGGCGGAAGACCGCGGCGCGATGGTCGCCTTCAACGCGCCGGTGCTTGCGGGCGAAGTGGGCGAGGGGGGGATCCTGCTACGGGTCGGCGGCGCCATGCCGATGCAACTGGATTGCCGGACAGTCATCAACAGCGCCGGGTTGGGCGCGCCGGACATTGCCGCCGGCATTGCCGGTATCCCGGAAGAAATGGTTCCCCGGCAATGGCTGGCCAAGGGCAATTATTTCACCCTTACCCCCAGGCCGCCCTTCGGCAGGCTGATTTATCCGGTGCCCGAACCTGGCGGGCTTGGCGTGCATCTGACGCTGGACCTGGCGGGACGGGCGCGTTTCGGCCCCGACGTGGAATGGATCGAGGAAATGGATTACGCCGTGGACCCGGCCCGCGGCGAGCGCTTCTACGCCGCCATTCGCAAATACTGGCCCGGCCTGCCCGACGGATCGCTGGAACCCGGCTATGCGGGCATCCGCCCCAAGCTGGGCCCGAAGGGCAGCCCGGCGGCCGACTTCGTAATTCAGGGTCCGGCGGAACACGGCGTGCCCGGCCTGGTCAACCTGTTCGGAATTGAGTCTCCCGGCCTGACAGCCTCGCTGGCGATCGCCGACTACGTGGCGGGGATGGTTCAGGAAGGCTCGTAGCCGAACTCTTTTACGAAGGGTTCCAGGATGGGAAGAATGGGTTTCAGTTCTTCCTCATAGTTGCGCCAGCGGGAAACCGCCCGGCTGTTGATCGGCTGGGTCACGGCAACTCGGCTCGGCGTTTGAATGTCTTTGTTTCGCGCATGTTCCGCGTAGCGATTGACCGAGTCATCCCATGGCAGGTCCATGAAGTCGAGTACGTGGCGCGCGGTTCCCTCGAAATCCGCGACCAGATCTTCATAGCGATATTCGATCCATTTCATCGAAAGGGTTTTTCTGTAATGGAGCCACAGTTCCATGACGGCGGAATAATAGCGTGCTGTCGATTCCAGGGTCAGAAACTGCACCATGCTCTGATTCAAATTGAAATTCTGCATGAAGCAACTCAGGCAAACGTCACGGGGGTCGCGCAAGGCGATGATCGCTTTCGCTTCGGGCAGGAGAAACTGGATCGGGCCCAGTTCCACGAGGTTCAATGGTAATTTATCGACGAGACTGCTCTCGGCCAGGTCGGACCCGGTGATATTTCGCGCGCTGCGAAGGAATGTTTCCCGCAAACTGTCCATCTGCTCGCCCGTAAGGGAATCGAGCGCTTCGGGAAGCTGTTTCTTTGTTTTGACGGGCAGGGCATCCAGGATGTCGGTGAACGGGCTTTTCTCGTTCGTGGTCTCGATCATGGGATGGGCACCGAGAACCTGCTCCATCAATGTTGTCCCGGACCTGGGGAAGCCCACAAAGAAAAACAGCGGCGGCATATCGGCAATCGTTTGTCCCGGGTTTTTGGGGACCCAGGCGTCGGATGAGCGATGCAGATAGGCGGCGACCATTCGCGGTCGTTCCTGGGGATCCATCAAACTCACCTCGCGGCGTGACGCCGAAAGCGCATTGGATTTCTCGAAACATTGAAAAGCTTCATGATAATGCCCCTGCTTATCCTGAAGCTTCGCCAGTTCATACCAGGCGCCGGAGCGACGAAAATCATCCAGCGGGGCAACGGTTGCCTGACGCCATAAATCGCAGGCGGCCTCAATATTTCCAGCCCGCTCCTGTTTTTTGGCATTCATCAGCAGACCGGCGGGATGCTGTGCCGCGATTTGCAGGAATTTGTCAGTAAGGCGGTCGGCCTCTTCATCCTGAAAGGTGAATTCAAGGGCGCTGATCAGGGTAGCCAGGGGCTCGGGCGCACCGGGGTTTAGCTCATGCGCTTTGCGCAAAACCGGCAAGGCATCGGTATAAAAGCCGGATTTATGCAAGTTCGCTCCCAGATTAGCCCAGGCCGGGAAGAAGTTTGGCGCCAGTTGGACGGCCTTCCTGTATTCCGCTGCCGCTTCGGCGAAATACCCGGATTGCTCCAGCGCAATGCCAAGGTTGAAAAGGACTTCAGGCCTGTTGGGCGCCAGCGCCTTGGCTTTTAAATGCTGCTCTATCGCCTTGCTGTATTGGTGGGCCGCGAGCAGGGCCTGCCCAAGATGATCCCGCACCATGGGATCGTTTGGCGCAACCTTCGCGACGGTCTCGAAATAGCCGACGGCCTCTCGCCCCCTTCCGGTCTGTAGTAGCGCAAGGCCAAGATAGAAGGATATTTCCGGGTCTCCGGGGGCGCGCTTCAACAGTTTTCGGTACCGGCGCTCCGCGTCCTTGATCCGGCCTTTTTTGTGGAGTTCCTGCGCATCGGCCAGCGGTTTTCGATTATTCATTAAAAAGTTTCCCAATGCCGGTCTGCCGGCGCCTGAAATATTTTCCGCAACGGCCCTTCAATCGGTCGGCACACCTGGATCGTTGATGATGATGCTTTCCTGATCATACGGCGTGAATCCGGCTTTCTGGTATACTGTCAATGCCGCCGGGTGGTCGAGGGTGCAGGTGTTCACCCA
>JAOUMF010000558.1 GCA_029881615.1 Alphaproteobacteria bacterium
CGATCTATGGGGCGTGAAGCGGTTCGACCTGATGCAAATCCATAATCTGGTGGATTGGGAAGCCCATCTGGAAACCCTGCTGGACTGGAAGGAACAGGGAAAAGTTCGCTATATCGGCGTCACCACATCCCATGGCCGCCGGCATGGCGAGTTGGAGCGGATCATGGCCGAACAGCCCATCGATTTCGTCCAGTTCACCTATAACATCGTCGATCGCGAGGCCGAGGCCCGCCTGCTGCCGCTGGCCGCCGAACGGGGGCTGGCGGTGATTATCAACCGGCCGTTCCGGGGCGGCGGGCTGTTCGACCTGTTCGGGGATCGGCCACTGCCCGAATGGGCCGGCGAGTTCGGCGCCGCCAACTGGGCGCAGTTCTTCCTGAAATTCATCATCTCGCACCCGGCGGTCACCTGCGCCATCCCCGCCACCTCGCGGGTCGACCACATGACCGAAAACATGGGCGCATTACGCAACCAGCTACCCGCCCCCGAAATGCGCGCCCGCATGGCCGACCACCTGACGGGGTTGTGAAAGCGGCCTGGCTCATCTTGCTAAGCGTGCCACCATCGGATAAGGTTTTCGCACCTGCCCAACCACAGGGAGCGCGCGCCGATGTTTATTTCGCACAGGAAATATCTTCTGGTTCTGGCGGTATTGTTCGCCGTCATCTGGGTGGCACTGGCGATTTCCCCGCTTTATCGCGAGGACTGGATGCTGGAAAATTCCCTGGTCGTTCTGTTCGCGGCCGCCATGGCGACGTCCTGGCGCTGGTTTCCGCTGTCACGGGTTTCCTATACGCTGATCTTCCTGTTCCTGTGCCTGCACGAGACGGGAGCGCATTACACCTATTCGCGCGTGCCTTACAATGAATGGACGCAGGCGCTGTTCGGGACCTCGCTAAACGAGGCGATGGGCTGGGAGAGGAATCATTTCGACCGGCTGGTGCATTTCAGCTACGGGCTGCTGCTCGCCTATCCGATCCGCGAGATATTTCTGCGCGTCGCCAATGTACGGGGATTCTGGGGCTACTTCCTGCCGCTGGACGTGACCATGTCGACCTCGATGATCTTCGAGCTGTTCGAATGGGCCGCGGCCGTGCTGTTCGCCGGCGATCTGGGCATGGCCTATCTGGGGACCCAGGGCGATATCTGGGATGCGCACAAGGACATGGCCCTGGCCAGCCTCGGCGCGCTGATCGCCATGGCGATCGTGGCGGCGATCAATCGCAGTTTGCAACGCGACTTCGCCCGCGAATGGGGCGAGAGCCTGACCGTGAAAAAGGCCGAACCGCTGGGCGAAACCGCGATCGCCGAAATGCTGGAACGGCGCTGAACGGGCGTCGGGTTTCTTCCGCGCACCCCCGCGAAACCCGCGGAAAACGTCTTTGCATGGGATTGTTCCGCGTGTCGCGCGTGGGCATGAACATGACTGCGTCCCCGCCACCTTCAATCGGCGCAATTCATACGTCGGCTCCATTCTTGCGCTGGCCCAATTATTGCTAAAGTGTTAATATGGGCGGATCAATGTGGGGTGGACGTTATGGATTATCAGACATTCGAGGCTTCCCTGGGCTTGGCCGAGCCGCCGGACAATTTGCCGTCGCCACTTCACGCACTGTGGCATCAGGCGAAAGGCAACTGGGACAAGGCGCATGAATTGACACAGGGAGAAAATTCGCAGGCCGCGGCCTGGGTGCATGCGTTCCTGCATCGTGTCGAGGGCGACGAGGCCAACGCCGAATACTGGTACGGCATCGCCGGACGGTCGCAAGGCACGGGCTCATTATCCTCCGAATGGCGGGAAATAGCCGGTCAGCTGCTGGAGGCCGCGGTCGAATCGGAACTTGAGATGGGTCATTGAATATCCACCCCGGCTAGCGCATTCTGCCGGATCATGAGCGACCCGAACCATCCGGCGCTTAGCCGGCGCCTGAATTTGCCACTTCTGGTCTTCTACGGGCTGGGCACCACGATCGGGGCCGGCATTTTCGTGCTGGTCGGACGGGTGGCCGGGCGCGCGGGCATGGCGGCGCCGGTGTCGTTTCTGGCCGCGTCCCTGCTGGCCGCCTTCACCGCCTTCAGCTTCGCCGAACTGGTGGCGCGTTATCCGCGCAGCGCCGGCGAGGCGATATATGTGCGCGAGGGGTTTCGCTCGCACCGGCTGGCGCTGATCGTCGGACTGATGGTGGCGCTGTCGGGGATGGTGTCGTCGGCCGCCATCGTCAACGGATCGGTGGGGTATCTGCAGGAATTCCTGACCATGCCACGCGGGGCGGGCATTATCCTGATACTGGCGCTGTTGACCGCCCTGGCATTGTGGGGAATCGGCGAATCGGTGACCGCCGCAGCGATCTTTACCGTCCTGGAAATCGGTGGATTATTGCTCGTCATCTGGGCGGCCAAGGGTAGCCTGGCCGAGTTGCCGGCGCGCGGGGCGGAGCTGATTCCGCCCGCCGATGCCGCAACCTGGATCGGGATCACCGCCGGGGCGATGCTGGCATTCTATGCCTTCCTGGGATTCGAGGATCTGGTCAATGTTGCCGAGGAAACCCGGGACGTCACCCGCACAATGCCGGCGGCGATCCTG
>JAOUMF010000559.1 GCA_029881615.1 Alphaproteobacteria bacterium
GCGTAAGCACCGACACGGCGACTCCGACCCTGGCCGGCCAGGATCCGCAATATCTGGTTGCCGCGATCAAGGGGTATCGCGACCGGTCCCGCCATCATGATGTCATGCGCGACGACAACACCGACCAGGAAATTGAGAATATCGCGGCGTTCTATGCGGCGCAGGGATCCAAGGCCGCCGAACACCGGCCGGAAACCGTGCAGGCGCTGGCTGAAAAATGCGACCTCTGTCACGGGCCGGAAGTAGATAACCCTGCCCTGACAATCCCGAAGATCAGCGGCCAGGACAGGGTTTATCTCATCATGTCGCTGCGGGCATATCGCGATGGCCGGCGGGGCAGTTCGATGATGCACAATATGAGCCTGCCCTACAGCGAAGCGATCATAGAGAGCATCGCCTCGCTGTATGCAAACCAGCCCGCGAGATAGGCATCGCGCCGCTTGCGGGACGGCGTCTTTCGGCGCCACCCATGGACCGGTACAAAAGAACAGGGGCCCCACGCGGGGCCCCTGTTTTGTATGCATCGCCGGTCTGCAGGGAGGGGAAACGATCAGTCGGCCCCCTGCCCCGCGTAATAGGCCGCCAGCTTTGCGATGTCCGACTCGGCCATCAAGAACGACATGGCGTACATCATGGAGTTCTCGCGCTCACCGCCGTGATAACGTTTGAGAGCGTTAACCAGATAGGCCTCGTTCTGCCCCGCGAGAATCGGGAAACGCGGGTCCGTGCTATGACCACCGGCATTGTGGCAGCGGTCGCATTTTTCGACCCATTCGGCGAGCGACAACGGTTTGCGTACCGGCAAAGCCTTCGGCTCCTTGGTCGCATAGAACGCCGCCATATCCTTGATATCGGACTCCCGCATGGATGCCAGGGCTTCTCGCATCACATCATGGTCCCTGCCGCCACTTCGGTAACCCTCGGCAGCGGCCACCAGATACTCGGCATCCAGACCCGCCAAACGAGGCGTCTTGGGGTCCTTGTTGTTTCCATCATCAGCATGGCATCCCGAGCAGGGAGCGGTAATGGCCAGCCCGGCAATGGCGTCGCCTTCGGTCGGAGGTTCCGCCCGTTTTGGCTCCATCGCCGCATAGAAATACGCCAAATCCTCCAGGTCGGATTTCGTCAGACCTTCGACAAAGGTCTGCATATCTTCGTCTTTTCGCAGCCCTTCCTGGTACTGTTTCAGCGCATTTATAAGGTAAGAAACATGCTGGCCGGCCAGACTCGGCATTCCCGGCGTATCCGCATTGCCGTCATCCCCGTGACAGGCCGCGCATTCCTCTGCGTCGGCGCGGATCTCCGCGAATGGATCTTCCTCGGCGGGTGACGTCGCACCGGTTCTTTTCACGACCTGGTCAAACGGTTTCAGGCTGCCGTAATACGCCGCGACATTCGCTATATCCTGCTTGCTCAACGAAGCAACGATCTCAGCCATCCTTGTGCTTTTCCTGTGCCCTTCCTTGTAGGACATCAGGCCAGCCTGAATGTATGAGGCGTATTGCCCCGACAGGTGCGGCACGCCAGGCTGATCGCTTATGCCTTCCGCGCCATGACAGGAGGCGCATATGCCGGCCGTTTCCTTGCCTGCCTTTATATCGCCGGCAAGCGGGGCGGTTTCCTGTGCCCATGCCGAACCGGTAGTTGCTGCGAAAAAGAAACCGACAGCGGTTATCGCTTTTACCGTATGTCTCATCATATCCTCGGACTGTTCAAACTGGGGGCGGTAGGCCGATTCGAATTATCTCGATGGCCCATCCGTCCGCCCTTCACATTGAGGTCGCTTCGCACTCATGCTTTCTGGTGCGAATATTTATAGAACCATATCTGGTACATCGAGACGACCCACTGGAACGCAAAGCTCATCCCCATCAGGCCGCCGCTACCGACTACGATAATGGCGAATCCGGGATGCAGCTTGGTCAGATACCAGGAGAAGATATCGATGACGACCGCGACGAATGGCGTCGCGATAACCACGGACTTGAACCAGACCGGACGGACGTAGGCATGGCTGAAGATCGTCCCCATAAGAAAGAAGATGAAAGTGATCCCGAACATGTGGATATGGGATACCCGCACCAGCGTGAAAATCTCCATGCCGGTATCGACCTCGGCTGTCTCGGCCACATGCTCGTAACCGTCGAGATTCGGGATATGCGGATTACTGCCGTCGTGACAGGCGACGCACCGCTTATCCATGATGGGTTTGATCTTCTCTTCGAATTCCCCTTCATCCACGCCGCGCCGCACCCATCCTGAAATAGTGCTGCGCTCGTCGCTCGGCAGCATCCCGGACATCGGCCCCAACATGGCTGCTTCAAGCTTGGTGGCTTCCTTGTTGCCGCTATAGGCAATGGCCACGTCCTCGACCGAAATCCCCGGTTTGCCGTCGCGACCGGCATGCGAATTATAGATATGAATCATCGCAAACAAATAACCGATCCCCAGCACAATCAGGGTGCCGGTATATAGCGTCCGCATGCTGAGCGGAAATTCGCTGTAATGAAAAAACATTCTATGCACTTGGTTCATGGTAATAATTCTCCCGTTCGAGGCGCGCGAGACGGCGACACCC
>JAOUMF010000560.1 GCA_029881615.1 Alphaproteobacteria bacterium
CGCCTGCTGTTCCTCGGTCAACTGCTTCACCACCCGGCCCGGCGAGCCCAGCACCATCGACCCATCCGGGATTTCCTTGTTTTCGCCGATCAGGGTGTTGGCGCCGATCAGGCAGTTTTTGCCGATTTTCGTGCCGTTCAGGATAATGCTGCCGATGCCGACCAGCGAGCCCTCGCCGACCGTGCAGCCATGCAGCATCACCATATGGCCGATGGAGACGTTCTTCTCCAGCATCAGGGGAAAGCCCGGGTCCGCATGCAGGACGCTGCCGTCCTGCACGTTCACATTCTCGCCGATGGTGATGGTCTCGCTGTCGCCGCGCACCACGCAGTTCCACCATATGCTGGCATTCTTCTTCAGATGCACGTCGCCGATTACCACGGCGCTGGAGGCGATCCAGTAATCGTCGCCCTCGGTCTGTACGGCCACATCGCCCAATGCATATTTCATGTCCTAGCTGCCCGTGAATTCCGGTTTGCGTTTTTCCAGGAAGGCGCGACGTCCTTCCTTGTAGTCCTCGCTGCGGAAGCAGGCATCGACCATGGCCTCGGCACGGTCCATATCGCGCTCTTCCGGGTCTTTCCCCAGTTCATTCACGGCCTTCTTCAATGCCAGGATGGTCAGGGGCGCATTGGCGGTGATGCGCTCGGCATAGTCGGCGACATAGGCGTCGAGTTCCTCCACCGGCACAACCCGGTTGACCAGGTTCATGCCCTTGGCCTCTGTCGCGTCGAACAGGCGGGCGGTGTAGAAAATTTCCTTGGTGTAGGACGGGCCGACCACATCGATAAGTCGTTTCACATATTTAGCCTGGTAACCGAGGCCCAGCTTCGCCGCCGGTACCGCGAATTTCGATCCTTCCTCGCAGATGCGCATGTCGCAGGACAGCGCCAGCGCCACGCCGCCGCCGACGCAATAGCCGTTGATCTTGGCGATGGTCGGTTTGGGGAATTCCTGCAGCTTTGTATAGGTTTGGCCGGTCACGCGGGCATATTCGGCCACCGCCTCTTCAGACGAGCGTTCCTTGTCGAATTTCGAGATATCGGCGCCTGAAACGAAGGCCTTGCCGCCCGCGCCCGACAGAACGACCAGTCGCACGGTCGGATCGGTTTCATACCCGTCCAGCAGTTCGGCCACGCGCAGCCACATATCCAGCGACACGGCGTTGCGCTTTTCCGGGTTGTTGAAGACGATATGGCCGATGCCGTTTTCGACATGGCCGAGAATCTTGTCGGAACTCATGAGAGGATCATCCTTGGAATAATCAGATTTGTTGATATTGAAATGCGGTTGCCCGGCCGTCAGACAACCCCTGCCTCGCGGAAGGCGGCGATCTCGTCGGCATTGTAGCCCAGTTCGCCCAACACTTCATCGCTATGTTCGCCGCAAGTGGGCGGTGGCGCGGAAATCTTGCTGGGAGTGCGGCTCATCACGATAGGTTGTCCGACCAGTTCGGTCGGGCCGCGCTCGGTGGAATTCACCGGCTGGGCCATGCCGAGATGGGCCACCTGTGGATTGGCGAAGACCTTGTCTATGGTATTGATCTCGCCGCAAGGAACGCCGGCTTCGTTGAATAGATCGATCCAGTGTGCAGCCGGTTTGCCGCGTAGCACCGCGTTGATCTCATCGCCCAGCGCATCGCGGTTATCCGACCGCACGGGCGGGGTGGCATAGTCGGGGTGGTCGGCCAGTTCCGGCTTGCCCAGCGCCTCGCAGAAACGCCGCCAGATCACCTGGCCGGCCACAGCCAGATTGATGTAGCCGTCGGCGGTTTCGAATACGCCGGTGGGGATGCTTGTGGGATGGTTGTTGCCGGCCTGGCCGGGAACCTCTTGATCGACCAGCCAGCGTGCGGCCTGGAAATCCAGCATGAAGACCTGCGCCTGCAACAGCGAAGTCTGTATCCATTGTCCCTCGCCGGAGGCTTCACGCTCCAGCAGCGCGATCATCACGCCCTGGGCGCAGAACATGCCGGCGCAAAGGTCCGCGATGGGGATGCCGACCCGCATCGGCCCACGCCCCGGTTCGCCGGTGATCGACATCAGCCCGCCCATGCCTTGGGCGATCTGGTCAAATCCCGGGCGGTCGCACAGGGGGCCATCCTGGCCGAAACCCGAAATGCTGGCATAGACCAGCCGCGGGTTGATCGCCTTCAGGCTTTCGTAATCGATGCCGAGTCGGGCCTTGACGTCGGGGCGGAAATTTTCGACCAGAACGTCGGCTTTTTCGACCAGCTTCTTCAGGATGGCGATGCCTTCGGGCGACTTCAGATTGAGGGTTAAGCTGCGCTTGTTGCGGTGCAGATTCTGGAAATCCGGCCCGCCGCGCGGCCCGCCAAGCTGGCCCTTGTCCTGGGACTCGGGCAATTCAATCCTGATGACGTTGGCGCCCCAGTCGCCGAGCTGGCGCACCGCCGTGGGCCCGGAACGCACGCGGGTCAGGTCCAGCACGGTAAACCGGCTTAAGGCCTTGCTGGCAGGTTTGATGGTCATGCGATCCCTCGGCTGTATGGATGACAAAGCGCCCCGACTATACAGGCGGGAATCACAAATTGACAACTGTTGAC
>JAOUMF010000561.1 GCA_029881615.1 Alphaproteobacteria bacterium
AGCGCCAACTATCCCACTGCGCCACCGGCCGTTATGCGGCCCTCCACCACCAGCCCATCGGATGAATTCATGAGTGTCGCCGCGATCTTCGAAAGCATGGAATACGGCCCGGCGCCCGAGAGCGACGAACAGGCCCGCGCCTGGCTGGACGCCCATGACCGCGCCTTCGGTCTGTTCATTGGCGGCGAATGGGTCGGAGCTGTGTCGGGCGAGGGCCTTGAGACAACCAACCCCGCGACCGGCAAGGTTCTGGCCAGGATTGCCCAGGCCGGGGCGGATGACGTGGACGCCGCCGTCGCCGCCGCGCGCAAGGCGCAGGCTGGCTGGCACAAGCTGGGCGGGCATGGCCGGGCGCGGCATCTTTATGCGCTGGCGCGGCTGATACAGAAACATTCGCGCCTGTTCGCGGTGCTGGAATCCATGGATAACGGCAAGCCGGTGCGCGAAAGCCGTGATATCGACGTGCCGCTGGTGGCCCGGCATTTCTATCATCACGCCGGCTGGGCGCAGTTGATGGAAAGCGAGCTTGCCGGTTACGGACCGGTCGGCGTGGCCGGACAGATCATCCCCTGGAATTTTCCGTTGTTGATGCTGGCCTGGAAGGTTGCGCCGGCGCTGGCCATGGGCAATACGGTGGTCCTCAAGCCAGCCGAATTCACCAGCCTGACGGCGCTTCTGTTCGCCGAACTCTGTCGCGAGGCCGGTCTGCCCAAGGGCGTGGTCAATATCGTCACCGGCGACGGGCGCACGGGCGAACTGGTCGCCCGTCATGACGGTATCGACAAGGTCGCCTTTACCGGGTCGACCGAAGTCGGCCGGCTGGTGCGCCAGGCCACGGCGGGGGCGGGCAAGACCCTGACCCTGGAACTGGGCGGCAAGTCGCCCTTCATCGTTTTCGAGGACGCCGACCTGGACAGCGCCGTCGAGGGGCTGGTGGATGCGATCTGGTTCAATCAGGGCGAGGTCTGCTGCGCCGGTTCGCGCCTGCTGGTGCAGGCAGGCGTGGCCGAGGCTTTCCTGGCCAAGGTCCGCGCCCGCATGGAAACCCTGCGCGTAGGCGATTCGCTGGACAAGACCATCGATATCGGGGCCCTGGTCGCGCCGGTACAGAAACAGCGTATCGAGGCGCTGGTCGCGCGCGGCGTGGAAGAGGGCGCCACCCTGTGGCGGCCCGATGCCGAATACCCGGAGGACGGCTGTTTCCTCCTCCCGACCCTGTTGACCGGGGTCGAGCCGTCCTCCGTGGTTGCCCAGGAGGAAATCTTCGGTCCGGTGCTGGTATCGATGACCTTCCGCACGCCGGCCGACGCGGTGGTGCTGGCCAACAACACGCGCTTCGGTCTGGCGGCCAGCGTCTGGTCCGAAAACATTAATCTGGCGCTCGATATCGCCGCGAAAATGCGGTGCGGCGTGGTCTGGGTCAACGCGACCAACCAGTTCGACGCGGCGGCCGGGTTCGGCGGTTGCCGTGAGTCCGGTTTCGGGCGCGAGGGCGGGCGCGAGGGGCTGTTCGAATATGTGAAACCCGACTACGTGAAAGGTTTCAAGCCCTATGCGGCGCCGAAGCTGCCGAAACCGACTGGCGAACCGGCCGTCGCCGGCATCGATCGGACGCCCAAGATGTATGTGGGCGGCAAGCAGGCGCGCCCGGACGGCGGTAACAGCCTGCCCGTGCTCGATCCCAAGGGCGGGCTGATCGCGCATGTGGGCGAGGGCAACCGCAAGGATATTCGCAACGCGGTTGAGGCCGCCCGCGCGGCCTCGTCCTGGGGCGGCGCAAGCGGCCATTTGCGGGCGCAAATTCTCTATTATATCGCCGAAAACCTGTCGGCACGCGGCGATGAATTCGCCGCTCGCATAGCCGCCATGACCGGCAAGGGCGGCAAGGACGAGGTTGAGGCCTCGATCCGGCGCTTGTTCACCTGGGCCGCCTGGGCCGATAAATATGATGGCGCGGTGCATGGCGTGCCGATCCGCGGCGTCGCAATGGCGATGCGCGAACCGGTTGGCATTGTTGGTATATCCTGTCCCGATAATTTTCCGTTGCTGGGTTTCGTCTCGCTGGTCGGGCCGGCCATCGCCATGGGCAACCGCGTTGTGGCGATCCCGTCGGCTGCCCACCCGCTGGCCGCGACCGATTTATACCAGGTGCTCGATACCTCGGATCTGCCGGGTGGCGTGGTCAATATCGTCACCGGCGACCGCGCGGCGCTGGCCCGCGTGCTGGCGGATCATGACGAGGTCGACGCGGTATGGCATTTTGGATCGGGGGAAAGCTGCGCCGATATCGAGCGCGCATCAGCCGGCAATCTGAAACGGGTCTGGACCGACCACGGTATGGCCCGCGACTGGAACGACCAACGGCAGGGCGAGGGAGACGAATTCCTGCGCCACGCCACGCATGTGAAGAACGTCTGGATTCCCTACGGGGAATAGAAATCAACTTAAACACAAAGAGAAAATGGAGGCATTATGTTTCGTAAAACTCTGACTACCTTTGCCGGGGCCATGCTGTTGACGGCCACGGCCGCCGGCGCCGCCGATGTCAGCCCCGTCGTCGTGT
>JAOUMF010000562.1 GCA_029881615.1 Alphaproteobacteria bacterium
TCAATTCGACCGGCCCGCATCACCAATGCCGCCCCGTCCAGCAGGCCGTAAGGCTTAGGGCCCGCTGTCATCTGGGCGAGTCGCGCATTTTTGAGAACTTTATCAGCCATGCCGCAAACGTTGTCCGGGTCGGAATTTGATGGATTGAACCGTTGAATTAATCTGAACATATCTTTATTATGTCCATACATAATAAGTCAATACAAAGAATCGAACGCCGAATGACATGGATTTTCTCGGAAGTTGCGCTCCTCCCCGACGGCTGGGCAAAGAACGTCCGTCTCTCGATCGACACCCAGGGGCGCATCGACTCTCTCGATATGGATGCAGAGCCCGGGCCTCGCGATCTGGTATTAAAGGATCGCATCCTGCTTCCCGCCCCCGCCAACCTTCACAGTCACGGTTTTCAGCGTGCCCTGGCTGGCCTGACGGAAACGCGTGGCGGCACGGGCCAGGACAGCTTCTGGACCTGGCGCCGTTTGATGTACGCGTTTCTGGAACATCTTACGCCCGACCACACCCAGGCAATCAACGCATTCGCGCAAATGGAGATGCTTGAGGCCGGCTATGCGAGCGTTGCCGAATTTCACTATGTCCACCATCAGGGCGGCGGAATCCCCTACGATGATCCGGCGGAAAACAGCCTGCGCGTCGTCGCGGCGGCGTCCGACACCGGGATCGGGCTGACCCTTCTGCCGGTATATTACGCGCAGGGTGGGGTCGACGGCCGCGCCCTGGAAGGCGGGCAGTTGCGCTTCAAGTGCGGCCTCGACCAATATGCGGAAATATGGGGAAATGCCCAAAAAGGTCTGCGAGCCCTGCCCGGCGATTGTTTTATCGGTATTGCCCCCCATTCCTTGCGGGCCGTCTCGAAAGCCGATCTGGAGAAACTGACGCGGACCCACGGTTCCGGCCCGATACATATTCATATTGCCGAACAACTGGCGGAAATCGAGGAAATCGAGCAAGCCCATGGCCAGCGCCCCGTCGATTGGCTGCTGAATAATTTTTCAATTGATGGGAACTGGTGCCTTGTACATGCCACGCATCTTAGCGAGAGCGAAAAAGAGCGATTGGCAAGGTCCGGGGCGGTCACTGGCTTGTGCCCCGTTACCGAGGCCAATCTCGGCGACGGCATTTTCGATGCGGCGGGATTCATGGCCCGGTCGGGTCGCATGGGAATTGGGACGGACTCCAACGTGGCGATCAGCCTTGTACATGAATTGCGGACCCTGGAATATTCGCAACGACTGCACCATAAGAAGCGCGCGGTTCTTTGCGCACCGGATGCATCGACCGGGCGAACGCTGTTCGATGCGGCTTGTGCCGGCGGGGCCCAGGCGAATGGACGGGATAGTGGCGCGCTGAAAGTTGGTTTATATGCCGACATGATGTCGCTGGACGCCGGCTCTCTTGATCTGACGGATTTATCGGGGGACACCGCCCTCGACTCATGGATTTTTTCTTCCAGGGATCGGTTGATCGCCGATGTCTGGGCCGCCGGACGGCACCTTGTAAAAGAAGGAAGGCATATCCGTCGTGAAAGAATTGCCCGCGATTACAGGCAAGCGATCACGTATCTGAGGAAACTATTGTGAAACCACTGCAAACCTCATCTTTCCAGACCATCAAGACAGATATCCTGCAACGCATCAGGAATCGCGAGTGGCAAGCGGGCGCCTATATTCCCAATGAAGTCGAGCTATCGAAAAGCTACGGATGCTCGCGGGTTACGGTAAATCGCGCGCTCAGGGAACTGGCCGAAGCCGGCATTGTGGAACGCCGCCGGAAGGCCGGGACGCGCGTTGTCAGCCAACCTGCACGGGCAGCAAACCTGGTGATTCCGATCGTTCGCAAGGATATTGAAAGTCGGGGCGCCGTCTATCGTTACACCTTGCTGGAACGAACCATAATGCCCGCCGCGCAAGACGTTCAGGCAAAGCTGGCTCTAAAGGAGCCGGCCGACGTCTTGCATGTCAGATGCCTGCACTATGCCGACGAAACACCCTATCAATATGAAGATCGCTGGATCAGCCTTCTTGCTGTGCCCAAGGCGCGGGATGAAACGTTCGATGAAACAAGCCCGAATGAATGGCTGGTGGAAAATGAGCCGCTGTTGGACGCGGAACATGTTTTCAGCGCGCAAAACGCCACGGACGAGCAGGCAAGGCTTCTGGACATCAGGCCGGGCGATGCCTTGTTTGTCGTTAAACGCAGGACCTGGTCGACCACCCGAACCATCACGGTCGTGAAACTTTATCATCCAGGTGCGACGTTTCAGATGATCTCGCGTTCATAGGGAGATAGCGGTCCAGATCCTGCGTGCGCCAACGTGAAATATGAAACTTCGCCTGAGCGTCTTAAACCCAATGCCACACCCAAGGCAGCGATCCGCGCAATCCACCAATTCCTGGAAGCGCATGGTAGAAGCCGGATTTCACTGCCATCCCGGATAATTGCCCGTAATGGCGGATTGTCGGAATGCCCTGTTCATGAAGCTACAGGCTAATCAAGGGGAACCCAAACCGGCCTGGACCCTTGATTCACGTCGTCCAACGATA
>JAOUMF010000563.1 GCA_029881615.1 Alphaproteobacteria bacterium
CAGACCAGCAAATATCTGGTGAGCGGCGATCTGGAGCGGGAATTATGGTTCGACGCGGCCGGCAACTGGATTCAGCTGCGCTTCCCCAAGGACGGCGAGACGCTGACCTTCACGCGGGTGACGCCGTTGGAGTAGGGGGCAGTTCACTCTCGGAAGGTTGGCCGAGTGGCGCATCCTTCGTCAGGCTCAGGATGAGGATTTTCTTTAAATTTCAATACACACTCCTCATCCAGAGCCTGTCGAAGGATGTGCCGGGGAGTAGTGGCTCTGTTGAGAGCGCCACAGCCAGTCTACCTTGATACGCACTCGTCTCGGAATAACACCAATATAGTCGGCAATATTTAAAAATACGACTCCGAAATGTGAATTAAACTTGACGGCACCGCGCACTCGGCTATCATCATGCGGGTACGGCGCCGATTTGAGCTTCAGCTTGCGGGCGCGTTACAAATGCGGCTAATGCTGAGGCAGTGAAAACTGCCGGGGTGTTTGGCCACGGCGGTTTTTTTTATGCGCCGTCGCCGCCCTTCCGGCAAATGTATAAGGATGCGACGAGATGCCAAAATTCATATTCAAGGAAGCCTACAACCTGAAGCGCGCCGAACTGGCGGCCGCGACCGAGGAGCAAGCCACCGTGACCTTCGCGAGCCAGTCGGCGTTGCAGGAGGGATTCCGCACCGAGGCGCGGATCAGGGATTTCACCCTGACGGTCGATGAACCCAAGGGGCTGGGCGGCACCGATACCGGCCCGAACCCGGTGGAGCTGGTTCTCGCCGCGCTGGGCACCTGCCAGGAAATTACCTATCGGCTATATGCCGATGCGCTGGGCATTCCGCTCGACGGCGTTTCGGTGACGGTCGAGGGCGATGTGGATCTGCGCGGGTTCTTTGCGGCGAAGGGCGGGGTGCGCGCGGGCTACCGGGAAATCCGGGCGACCGTGAGGCTGGACAGCACGGCGCCGGAACAAGATCTCCAGCGTCTCAAGGAAACGGTGGATAGCCATTGCCCGGTGCTCGACATGCTGAGCAATCCGGTGCCGGTCGCGACGAACATCCAGGTTGGCCGCGAACCGGTTCCCGCCTAGGCGCGTCAGCCTTCCATCATCGAGGCCATTTTCAGGGCGACGCCGATCGAGCCGTCGATTTTCAGCTTGCCCATGCTGTAGGCCAGCATCGGGTTCAACTGGCCGTTCATCAGCTTGACGGCGTTGTCCTCCGAAATGCCGATGACGCAGTCGGCCTCGCCGTCCTCCTCGCTAAGGGTGGGCGGCGTCGCCGTGCCGTCCAGCAGCAGCACGCCGCCTTCGTTGAAGGCAAATTTGATCTTGTAGCCGAGGCCGGCGAAATTCATCAGATGGCTCCGGATTTCGCCGGCGATGGTCTCGAAACTCATGTAACTCTCCGTATTCTTGCGATTTTTGAATTAGCGGGTCAGGAATTGACCGCCTGCCGGTCTTCCGCTTCGTGGTCGATCGGCGGCAACCCCTCGTTCAGCCGCCGGATTTCCTCGGCCACCAGCTCGCGCCGGGAATGCTTGCCCATGTATGTGACCGGCAGCTCGTCGCGGAATTCGATGCGCTTGGGCTGGGCGTAGGGGGCCAGCTTGTCCTTCAGGAAGCGTTTCAACTCGCCGGGCTTCAGTTCCTCGCCGGCGCGCAGCTTGACATAGGCCTTGACGATCTCGCCGCGCGCCTTGTCGGGCACGCCGCAGACCACCGCGTCCTCGACCGCGGGATGCAGGTGGATCGCCTCTTCCACCATGCGCGGATAGACGTTGAAGCCGGCGTTGAGAATAAGATCCTTGATGCGGTCGATCAGGAAGATATAGCCCTCGTCGTCGATATAGCCGACATCGCCGGTATGCAGGCGCCCGCCCTGGAAGGTCGCCTCGGTTTCCTCGGGCTGGTTCCAGTAGCCGGTCATGACCTGCGGGCCCCGAATGCAGATTTCGCCGCGCTTGCCCACCGGCATCAGCGTGTCGGGCTCGTCCAGCGAGGTGATCTCGATGATGGTGCCGGGCACCGGCATGCCGATGGAACCGGGCTTGTTGATGCCCCTGAACGGGTTGATGGTGCAGACCGGCGAGGTTTCCGAAAGGCCGTAGCCCTCGACCAAGGTGCAGCCGGTCAATTCCTCGAAGCGCAGCTTGACCTCGACCGGCAGGGCGTCGCCGCCCGAGATGCAGTCCTTCAGGCTGGACAGATCGTATTTGTCGAGCTCGCCGAAGCCGTTGATGGCGGCGTAGATCATCGGCACGCCCAGGAACACCGTGGGCCTGTCCTTGTCGATGATCTGCAGCACCTCGGCCAGCTTGAAGCGCGGCACCAGGATGATCTCGGCGCCCAGATAGATCCCCACATTCATCACGCCGGTCATGCCGAAGACATGGAACAGCGGTAGCACGCCGAGGAATTTCTCCTCGCCCGGCGTCGCGTTCACGGCCCACATGCGGGTCTGGATGGTGTTGGCGTAGACATTGGCGTGGGTCAGCATCGCGCCCTTGGGCAGGCCGGTGGTGCCGCCGGTATATTGCAGCACCGCGATATCGGTCCGGGGGTCGA
>JAOUMF010000564.1 GCA_029881615.1 Alphaproteobacteria bacterium
ATGGCGGAACCGCCCGGCTTATAGTCCGGCGTGATATCGATGCCGGTGGCGTCCTTGACACCCTCGATCATGCCGCGCGCGACCTGGCCGGAGCCCCCGCCCGGGCCGTAAGGCACGATCATGGATAGCGGCCGTTCCGGGAACCCGCCCGGTTTGGCCATGCTGTCCGGCAATGTGTCGTGCTTGTCCGCCTGGGCCGGAAGGCTCATGGCGATTGTGGCGACCAGTCCGAGGACAGGCACACTCCATTTGAGTCTTGTGTTCATTTAGTTTCCTCCCGTTGGCATATTTCTGCCTTTTAAGTTCATGTTGCCGTGGCAACGGTACGGTAGTGGCAGGTTAGCAATAGCTGCCCGTTTATTACTACCGTGTTTCTCGCTCGAAGCGGGTAAACCTGCAATTCCGGAACAAATATTAAAAAACGAGATGGAGTATCTCAATTTAGATTCAGATTTTGAATTCTGTCAACCGGCGATAGAGGGCAGCAATTTTTCCAGGCTTTCTGAAATCTCGTAAACGCTGCTGATGGCCAGATCGCGGCCAAACTCAACGCCTTCCTTTTCCGCGCGTTTGCGCAGGCGTTCCTCGTGATAGTCCAGAACGTCCTTCGGAAACGGCATGTCGCCCGGTTGCAATATGCGCAAATAGCCATCTACGTCGCGCGCCGGAAGCACCCGGCTTTTGACGAAACGGCTGGGCGACCAGGGGATGTCCAGCACGCCGGCCTCGCAGGCGCGGATCGTGCCGATCGCCACATCGCCGTCACCCATTTCCAGAATCTTGTCCATCACCGGGCGGACCTCGCGGCCGATCATATCCTTCTCGCGTTTGAATTCCGGCGCATCGTCGATGCGGATTTGCCGCGCCAGATAGATCGCCATGCGGGTTGTGCGCAGCCCTTCGGCGTTGGCTTGCGGCGTCGGGATGCCGAAGGCCTCATGCGTGCTTTTCGTCGTCACGCTGACCGCGCCGCCGATCGCCGCCAACGTGCCGCCATAGGAAACCAGCGCGGCGGCCTGGGCGTCGTCATAGGGCCAGGCGCCCATCCAGTGCAGCGAGGTCACCGGCGTGAAGACATCGCGGTAACCCGCTTTCTCAAGATATTCCTGGACCAGCTCGCGGCAGGCCCGGATGGCGGCCGCGTCCTGAATCAGGTGCAAGGTCTGTCCCAACTCAAGCCCATAGTCGCGCACGCCCTGGCCCACCGCCAGCAGCGCATCGACAATGCAGGTAATGATGGCGATGCAGGGCGGAATGTTGGTGCCGGTCAGGAAGCCGGGCTGGCGGCGATGCAGCGTCACGCCTTTTTCCTGATAAAGCGCGGCCAGCCGGTCGAGATACTGATAGTTCCGGATGCCGTCCTCGATGGAGAGGTTCTTGGTGTAGGAGGTCGTATAGGCGAGTCCGGAACCCAGGTAGCCGGTGAAGCCGGCCGCAAAGCCGACCTCGCAGGTCAGTTTGGGCATCGACGTACCCGATAGAACGATGGTCGGCTTATCGATGGAATCGATAAGTTTGCGCGCAATGCGCGGCCCGTAATTCACCATGGGAAAGCCGTTCAGCATCGACCGGCCGGCCTTTTCCGATTCCTCGATGCCGGTCTGGGCATTTTGCCATTGTTCGTTACGGGTATAGCTGTCGGTGGTGGTCGGCACGACGTCGGCCATGCCGTCCCGGTCGAGCTGGCGCATAAGTTCGAGCTGCAGTTCCAGCGTTCCGAAGCCGCCGCGCGGCTGGGTCAGGCATCGCCCCTCGGCGTCCGCCTTGCGCATCGCTGCCGACAGGTTCTTGTGCGCCGGCATGGCGCTGTGATAGGCGACTGCCTCTTCGATATCGACCTCGGCGCCGGTTGGCCAGCGCGCCAGGTTTTCGCGCCGCATCGCCGCGAAGTCATCATCGTCGATCCGCGCCGCCGAGAAAGGCAAGCGGGTTCCCTCAGCCAGTGTCACGTCGCTCATTCCTGCCTCTCGTAATTCCGATTCCGTTGATCGCCATGGCGAAGGCCGCTTCGGGCTCGATTTCGGCCAACAGGCCCGCCGCGTAAAGCAGATAGTCCCGGTCGACATACATGGCCGGGCTGCGGGGCCTCAGCGAGGTCTTGTCATCACCGTCACCCAGCGCGGCCGACAGGATACCTTCGGGGTCCGCCCCGTGGACCAGCGCGCCGCCGGTGCCGATCAGCAGGGCGACGCCGGTCAGATCCTTGCCCTGCTGAACCGTCACCGGGCCGGTTGCGGTCTGGGCGATCCTTATGCTGCCCGCGTGGCGCTTCATCGCGATGGCGATGGCGGCGCGGGCCATGGCGTGGTCCACGGCCTTGTCGGCATCGTCGCCAGGCAGGATTTCAACATCCTCTTCTATTTGGGCCAGCCAATTCTTGACCGCGGCCTCGTGGACACCCGCATCGGCGGCGACGGTTTCCAGCCCCGCCGTCTCGACGATGCATCGCGCATTGTGGCGCATGCCCAGATCGCCTTCGACCGTGCGCTTCTCGAAGGGTTCCGGCAGGCCGTATTGCACCACACCTTCGCCGGCCGGTTCGCCGGTGGCGATGGAA
>JAOUMF010000565.1 GCA_029881615.1 Alphaproteobacteria bacterium
GGTTGAGGAAATATCGTCCGTGCCGTCCGCCGCCGCAAGCCAGGTCCAGCACGACGCCGCCCACCGGCGCCAGTGGCGCGAAACGGGTGACCCAGGGCGAGGGCGCCGTGGGACCCAGATGACGGCACTTGTTGCAAGGCGACTGTTTTTGAGAATGTTCGTTCATATGTCTGTCATACCGATTTCCCGCGGCGGGCGCATCCCTTTCGGTGGGACATGCTTCCATTGTTTCTTAAACAAATCCAACTAGGATCGCGTCCATGCCTGAAACGATTGGATCGAGTGAATGAGTCTACTCGCGAGCGATAAGGTCTTGCGGATAATGCTGTCCCGTTTCGGGATCGCGCGACTGCCGCGCTGGGTTCTGGCGGCAATCTTGCTTAGCGCTGGTTTTGCAGGCTTCGTCATATTGACTGGGCTGATGATAGGGACTCCGCTGGCGGCGCCGAGCGAACGGGTCAGTCTGGCACTTGGATTTAACGCCGCGCTGCCCGTCTTGCTGGGATTTGTGGGTTATGCGCTGGCGCAAGTCGTTAGCATGGCGACAAAGCGCAAATTCGAATTTGGCCCGCTTGGGCGTGCCGCTGCAATCGATGCGACTGTCTTCATGACATTCGGGTTGGTGGTCTACTTCCACTTCAATTTGAAAATGTGGATTCCGCTGATCAACCCACTGCGGTTTGACGAAGCCTATATGGCTGCCGATCGGTTCCTGGAGCCGGTTATGATCGCCTTTGGATGGGTTCGCAGTTCGTTGCCGACGGAAATGCCGCTGTTCGATCAGTTTTACCAGCTTGGTTTCCTTTTGATGTTTGTTATCTCCTTTGCGGTGTTGGCAGTGTCACGCGATCGCCATTATCCCCATTTCGTGATCGGCATAATGCTTGTGATGTCGCTTGGCGGGGTGGCCTATCTCATCGCGCCCGCCGTGGGGCCCTTCCTGTTCGAGGACGGGGCCAACAGCGCCGCGACCGAGGCGCAGGCGGGTATGTGGGCAGTCTATCGGCAACTTGTCGCGGCGGGGCCAACCTGGATTTCGGAAAATGGATCCGAATATTTCACCGGTGCGCTAGCAGCCATGCCGTCACTGCATGTCGCCCACGCCACCGTGATCACCTATTACGTAAACCGCAGCGGGCTTGCGATCCGGTGGCCTTTCATGTTGCTTTGGGCCTTTATCCTGATCGAGTCGGTGGTGTCACGCTGGCATTATCTGGTCGATGCGCCGGCCGGGCTTCTGGTAGCCCTGATCGCTATCGTAATTGCCAACCGTATCTGCGACGAAGAGGCACAAACGGTTTTGACGGAACAGGAAAAGACACTGGACTGAGCGGAATATGGTATCTTGTATTTGCTGACCGCATGGGCCAAATAACGGCACAGGACCTTGTGGTCCGGTAAGTATAGGTTTCAGGTATGGCGTTATGATTTTGTATGAACTTCGCTGTTCCGAGGGCCACGCATTCGAAGCATGGTTTAAAGACAGCGCGACATATGATGAACAGGCGACCGCCGGGGAAATTCAGTGCCCCAGTTGCGGCAGCATGTCCGTTGCCAAGGCGTTGATGGCGCCGCGCGTCGCCAAAAGCCGGGGCAAGGACGTGAAGTCCGGACAGGCGCCCGAAACCTATTCCAATTCCAAGGCCGCCGAGATGCGCCGGATGCTGACTGAATTGCGCCGCCATGTGGAAGATAACAGCGACTATGTCGGCGACAAGTTTGTCGAGGAAGCCCGCAAGATCCATTACGGTGAAACCGAAGAGCGCAATATATACGGCGAGGCTACCGACGATCAGGCCCGGGAATTGTCCGAGGAAGGCGTCAAGATCGGCCGTATCCCCTGGCTTCCCCGCACGGATTCGTAAGTCATAATCATGCGCCGCACCGACTATGCGATCGTCGGCGGCGGACTTGTGGGCATGGCACTGGCCTGGGGGCTGCAGCGTCAGGGGCGACGCGTTACGGTCTTTGACGAGGGCGATCTGGCCTTTCGCGCGGCACGCGGCAATTTCGGCCTGGTCTGGGTTCAGGGCAAGGGCGTGGGGATGCCGAATTACGCGCGCTGGACCCGACTTTCGGCCTCGCTCTGGCCGGGTTTCGCCGACGAACTGGAAGGCGAGACCGGCGTTCCGCTTCAACTCAGCAAGCCTGGTGGCCTGGATTTCTGCCTGACGGAACGCGAACTCGACGATAGCGCGGTGGCGTTCCAGGGGCTGCGGGATGCGCTGGGCGGCGAGTATCCCTTCGAGAGGTTGAACGCGGACGAGGTTCGCAAGATGGTTCCGGCGGCCAGCGGCGATTTTGCCGGCGCGATCTTGGGGCCCGAGGATCGGCATTGCAGCCCTTTGAACCTGCTGCGCGCGCTAACCCAGGCGTTCGTTCTTGCGGGCGGTAATATCGAAAATGGCGCTGCCGTCCGCGCGATCAAACCGGAAGCCGGGGCCTTTACGCTTGATAATGGAGGGGCATGGCGCGCCGATCGGGTGGTGCTATGCGCCGGGCTGGGCAATGCGGTGCTGGCGCCGATGGTCGGGCTGGATGCGCCGGTGCGGCC
>JAOUMF010000037.1 GCA_029881615.1 Alphaproteobacteria bacterium
GGTCCATGTGGAAGCCACGCCGCATGTTCACCGCACGATCCAGCTGATCAAAAGCCTGGGCAAGAAAGCCGGGGTCTCGCTGAACCCCTCGACCCCGGTTTCGGCCATCGATTACCTGCTCGACGACGTCGACATGGTGCTGGTGATGAGCGTCAATCCCGGTTTCGGCGGACAGTCCTTCATCGAATCGCAACTGGACAAGCTGGCGGAATTGCGCCGCCGCATCGACGATTCGGGCCGCGTTATCGACCTGGAAGTCGACGGCGGGATCAATTTCGACACCGCGCCGCGTGCAATCGCCGCCGGCGCCGACGTGCTGGTAGCGGGCACGGCGACCTTCACCGGCGGCCCTGGCGAGTACGAGGCCAATATCCGCCGGCTACGCGGCGACCGCTGAGCCCATGGCCGGTCTTCCGGCACGTGCCCGCACGGGACTCCATCAACTGCTTCGCCGGACGGCGCAGCGACTGTTTGCGCTGCCCGGCTATCGCCTGACGCTGATCGGGCGGTCCCCCGCAACATTGCAGATGTCACCCTCCGACCCCTGGCCGGGACGCGCCGACCATGGCGCCGCCATCATGGCCGGGCGGTTTCGCTTCGCCGCCTGGGAACCGGCCGCCGGCGACGATATCTGGGACCCGCCGGGGGCGCCGCCGGAATGGCTGGCGGCAATGCATGGCTTCGTATGGCTTCGCGATCTGACCATGCTGGGCGGCGCGGAAGCCCGCCAGTCGGCACGCCGCTTGACCGCGGACTGGATCGATCACCATGAAAGCTGGTCCTTGCCGGCCTGGCGCAGCGATGTTGTTGCCGACCGAATCACCGCCTGGCTTTCCTGCTACGACACCTTTTTCGCCAGCGGCGAGGATGATTTCCGCCAGGCCGTCGTTACCTCGACCGCGGCCCAGCTTCGCCATCTCGACCGCGCCTGGCGGCTTGAAACAGACGGCGCCGCGCGCATTACCGCATTGAAGGGCCTTGTTTACGGCGCCCTTTGCCTGAATGGCCGTGAACTGGCCGAACAGCGGCTGGCGCTTCTCGAGGGAGAGCTGGAACGTCAGGTTCTGGCCGATGGCGGCCATGTGGAACGCAGCCCGGCCAAGCTGTTGGCGGTACTGCGCGATCTGCTGGAAATCAGGGCGGCGCTGGGAGCCGCGCAATATGAGGTGCCCGAGCCCCTGCAGCAGGCCATTGACCGGATGGCGCCGATGCTGCGCTATCTGCGCGGCGGCGACGGCGCGCTGGCGCGCTTCAACGGAACCGGCAGCGAGGATTCGCTTATTCTCAGCGCCGCGCTGGAACAGGCCAGCCCGCGCGGCAAGCCGGCGGCACGCGCCCCCGCGACAAGTTTCGAGCGGATATCGGCCGGACGGCTGACGGCCCTGGTCGATGCCGGCACCCCGCCCGAGCCGCCCTTTGACCAGGGCGCCCATGCCGGCGCGCTGAGCCTGGAAGTGACGATCGGGCGCGAGCGGCTGATCGTGAATTGCGGCGCCGCGGTATGCAACGGAACCCGGTGGCAGTTGGCCGAGCGCGCCACCGCCGCCCATTCCACCGTCACGATCAATGACCGGAATTCCAGTGAGCTGTTGAACAACGGCCATATCGGGGGCCGGGTCGCCCGGGTAACGGTGGACAGGGACAGCGGGGACGGCGCGACCCTGCTGGATATGAGCCATGACGGTTATCAGCGTTCGGATGGCATCACCCATCGACGCCGGATTTTCCTGTCGGCGGACGGGTCCGATCTGCGGGGTGAGGACACCTTGACCGGACATAGCGGCGTGCCTTTCGCCGTGCGATTCCACCTGCATCCCGCCGTCAACGCGACACTTTTACAAAGCGGCAAGGATGCGCTGCTGCGCCTGCCGCGCGACGGTGGCTGGCGGCTGCGTTGCAGCGAGCCGCTGGCGCTTGCCGAAAGCATCTATTTCGAGGACGCGCCGGAACCCAGACGGGCGAGCCAGGTGGTCATCTCCGGGGTTACGGGGAATGGCGCGACCACGATCAAATGGGCGCTGCGGCCCGAAACCAGGCGCGACGGATAGACGCGACACTGCCCCTTGTCACGGCCAAGGGCGCCCTCTATTAAACCCCTTCATCGATCCTGTTTCCAAACGGCACATTGGGGGATTCAGCAATGTCCGACCAGAAAATCGCCTGCGCCCTGATCTCGGTCTCCGACAAATCCGGACTGGTGGAGTTCGCACAGTTCCTGGCCAGCAACGGCGTTGCAATCCTGTCCACCGGCGGTTCGGCCAAGATGCTGCGCGAGGCGGACATAGCGGTCACGGAAGTTTCCGACCATACCGGCTTTCCGGAAATCATGGACGGGCGCGTCAAGACCCTGCATCCGTCGATCCATGGCGGGTTACTGGGGCGGCGCGACGACAAACAGCACAAGCTGGCCATGTCGATCCATGGCATCACGCCGATCGATCTGCTGGTCGTGAATCTCTATCCCTTCGAGGAAACCGTCGCGCGCGGCGGCGATTTCGATGCCTGCATCGAGAATATCGATATCGGCGGCCCGGCGTTGATTCGCGGCGCCTCGAAAAACCATGAATTCGTCACCGTCGTCACCGGAACCGGGGATTATCAGGCGGTAATGGACGAGATGGCGAAGAACAACGGCGCCACCACGCTGAAGCTTCGCCGGCATCTGGCCGCCAAGGCCTATGCCCATACCGGCGCATACGACGCCGCCATCGCCGGCTGGTTTGCCCGCGAGCTGAATCAGGACCTGCCCGATCCCCTGGCCATGGGCGGCCAGTTGAAACAAACCCTGCGTTATGGCGAGAATCCGCACCAGAAGGCCGCCTTTTATATCGGTGGCGCGGCGCGGCCGGGTGTCGCCAGCGCCGAACAGGTTCAGGGCAAGGAGTTGAGCTTCAATAACCTCAACGATACCGACGCGGCGTTCGAGCTGGTGGCCGAGTTCGACAAGCCGGCGATCGCGATCATCAAACATGCCAACCCCGCCGGCGTCGCCGAGGCCGACAGCCTGACGGCCGCCTATGCCAGCGCGCTGGCCTGCGACCCGGTCAGCGCGTTTGGCGGCATCATCGCCGCCAACCGCGAACTGGACGCCGACACCGCGCGCCAGATCGCCGAACTGTTCGCCGAAGTCGTGATCGCGCCGGGCGCCAGCGAGGAGGCAATGGCGATTCTGTCGGAAAAGAAGGCGCTGCGCCTGCTGCTGACCGACGGTATGCCCGACCCGGCGCAGGCCGGCCTGACCGCCCGCTCGCTTGCCGGCGGCTATCTGGTGCAGACCCGCGACAATGGACGCATCACCCAGACGGGCCTGAAAACCGTCACCAAGCGCGCGCCCACCGCCGCCGAACTGCGCGACATGCTGTTCGGCTGGAAGGTCTGCAAGCATGTGAAGTCGAACGCCATCGTCTATGCCCGCGACAACGCCACGGTGGGGATCGGCGCCGGCCAGATGAGCCGGGTCGATTCGGTGCGCATCGCCGCGCATAAATCCAGCCAGCATGCCGGCACGCAAGGGTCCGTGGTGGCTTCCGACGCCTTCTTCCCCTTCGCCGACGGCCTGCTGTCGGCCATCGAGGCCGGCGCCACCGCGGCGATTCAGCCCGGTGGCTCGGTCCGCGACGAGGAAGTCATCAAGGCCGCCGACGAGGCCGGCATCGCCATGGTCTACACCGGAATGCGCCATTTCCGGCACTGAGGCGCTTTTCTCAACGCCGCCACCGCAGCAGGTCGCGCCAGCCGGCCCTGGTTTTCAGGCCCTTGCGGTGAAAATAGACCAGCTGGGCGAAGGCGCGCATCGGCGGCAGGCCCAAGGTCCAGTCGTAGAACCAGTTCGGCGGGTCGCGATCGAGGCTACGGCGCAACAACGCCTTCCAGCGATAGCGCGGATATTCGCGGGCCAGCACAAGGCCGGGGTCGGGGCCGTTATCGAGAAGATGGTCTGAAATCACCTGCGCCGCCCGGCGCCCGTAACGAAAGGCCGGATGAATGCCGCCCGCGGTAAGCGGCGAGACCAGGCCGGCGGCATCGCCGACCAGCAACACCCGTTCGGCCGCAAAGGGCCGGACCATGCCGCCGACCGGTATTGGGCCGCTGCGCCGTTCGACAACCCTGGCATTCGAGAAATCGTAGACGTCTCGCAGCTTTTCAATCAGGGCTTCGGTGCTGGGCTTTTCCCCCAGCCGGCCGGCCAGCCCCACCTGGGTAACGCCGACGCCGGGCACCGCCCAGCCGATATAGCCGGGCGCCAGGTTGCTATCGAGAAAACAGTTCAGCCGGTCCTGCTCGACACCTTCCACGCCCTCGAACTCGGTCTCGACGCCGACCAGCATGCGGGTATTGACCCCCAGCCCGAAACAGCGCGCCACCTGCGAGCGCGCGCCATCGGCGCCGACCAGATAGCGCGCGCGGATGGACGGCTTGTCGAGAACGATCTCGTCGCCCTCGCGCCGGGCCCCGTCGAAGGCCTGGCCGAAGACCAGTTCCGCCCCGGCCCCGGCCGCCTGCTCGGCCAGCCAACGCAACAGCCCGCGCGTGTCGGCGGCGAGAAAATAATAGCCCGGCGAATCGAGATCGAACCGCTTCATCCCCGGCGCATAAAGCCGCACGCCATGCACCTTGCGGGTAAATTCCTTCGGGATATGAAGTTCGTCGGCGGCCTCCTTGACGATAATCCCAGTGGTGTGGAGCTGAATACCGGCTTCGGCCTTCTTTTCGATCACCAGAACCTTCAGTCCGCGCTGGGCGGCAACGCGCGCGCAGACCAGCCCGGCATACCCGGCACCGATTATTACGATATCGTAACTATTATTCAATTTTTGGGCTCCCGCACCGGTATCAGCAACAGCAGGCCGACCCCGAGAAAGACCAGCACGGTCGCCATGCCGGCCCGCTGGCTATCGAACAGGCTGGTGGCGAAACCGAAGACGATTGGCCCCATGAAGGACGTCGCCCGGCCCGACAGGGCGTAAAGGCCGAACATCTCGGTGCGCAGCTCTTCGGGCGCCAGGCGCGCCATCATGGACCGGCTGGCCGATTGCGCCGGTCCGACGAACACCCCCAGCGCCATGCCGATATAGAGAAAGCCGCTTTTCGACTCGACGACCAACGCCGCCGCGCCCAGCCCGATCAAGGCAATCAGCGAGATCACGATCACCGCTTTGGCGCCGATCTTGTCGTCGGCCCAGGCAAAGCCCAGCGCGCCGAGCCCGGCGGTCACATTAAGCGCGATCCCGAATTGCACGACCTCGCCGAAATCCATGCCGAAGGTTCCCGCGGCATAGATCCCGCCGACCGCGAACAGCGTCACCAGCCCGTCGGCATAAAACATTCTGGCCACCAGAAAGCGCAGGATCATGCCGTATTCGCGGATATCGCGAAGCGTGGCGCGAAGCGTGGCCAGCCCTTCGCGCACGGCGCGCCCCGCGCCGAGGCCGGTCGCCGCCCGGTCCGGGGTGAACAGGAACAAGGGCAGGGAAAACAGCCCGAACCAGGCGGCAGCCAGCAAAACGACGGCGCGCACATGGGCCGCGGCTTCGGTCGGGATGCCGAACAGCGGAGTCTCGGCCTTGACGAACCCGAACAGCGCGATCACCAGACAGGTCAATCCGCCCGCATAGCCCAGCGCCCAGCCCCAGCCGGATACCCGCCCCACCCGGCCGGGGCCGGCGAGGTCGGGCAGCATTGCGTTGTAGAACACCATGCCGAATTCGAAGGCGATACTGGACAGCGTCACGAAGACCAGGGCCCACATGATATCGGCGGAATCCGGGCGCGTGAACCACAGCATCGCGGTGGTCGTCACGCCAATCAGGGTCAGCACCGCCAGCCAGGGTTTGCGCCGGCCGCCGCGATCGGCGATGGCGCCCAGCACGGGGCTGAGCAGCGCGACCACCAGCCCGGCAATGCCGACCGCATAGCCCCAGGCCGCGGTGCCCGACTCGGGGGTTTCGGCCACGGCGGTGGTGAAATAGGCGCCGAACACAAAGGTCGTCACGACGGTGGGATAGGCCGAATTGGCCCAGTCATAAAGGCACCAGGAAAAAACCGCCCGCTTCCCCGCCATGTCTTTTCGCCTCTCCATCATTGGCAACCGACCCTTCTGTCCATACCATGAGGGGCAATCGCTTAGAAACTGTTGACGTGAAACGAAATAAAGGAGGCGGCGATGCTGATCGTGACGACCGACAATATCCAGGGCAAGGAGATCGAGGAATATCTGGGGCTGGTTGCCGGCCAGGCGGTCTATGGCGCCAACTTCCTGCGCGACTTTTTCGCCGGCATCACCGACGTGATCGGTGGCCGGTCCGGCGGCTATGAATCGGTGCTGATGGACGGCGCGGCGGCGGCGATCAAGGATATGGAAGGCTACGCCAATGAACTGGGCGCCAACGCCGTCATCGGTGTCAGCATCGACTATGAATCCATGGGCAAGGACAATTCCATGCTGATGGTCTCGGTCACCGGCACGGCGGTAAGGATTACATAAGCCGGGCGGATCACCGCCCCGACAATGTTCTCAGCTCACGGTTCGCCACGGCCAGCATCGCGATATCCGGGGTGGGGGCGGCGATGATTTCCGCCAGCAGCTGTTCAACGCGGTTCACGGCCTCGGCGCGCATGCCGATCCAGCCCTTGACCGCATCCGCGCCGGTCCCGCCATTGGCCAGGGCCGCCGCGGTCAGGTCGTTCTGGTGGCCCCACATATCGTCGATGATAGCCCCCAGCGCCAGCCGCTGCCAGTGGGTGTCGGCCGGCATGGCCCCGGCGGCGCGGCGCAGCCAATCCAGCTTGAAGCGGTCGCCGATCTGGAAATAGGCGGCGGCGGCGGCCTCTACCTTCTGGCCGGCGGCGGCCGCGATGCGCACGATATCGGGTGCCGAAGAAAGCGCTTTCAGCCGCCCTATACGCGCCGCCAGATCCGCCGGAACGCCGCTCTGGGCATAGCGTTTGGCCCGTTCGGCGGTATCGCGGCGCTGTCCGGGCGCCAGGATATCGTCCAGCGTCGCCGATATCCGCTGAACGCCGTCATGGAATTCCGCGATCAGCGCAGTGATGTCGAGCGGATGAGCGCAATTGCGCAGGAACCATGGCGTGATGCGCCACAAGGTCCGCACGGTCTGCAGCAGCATCCGGGTCTGCAAATCGGCCGGCGCCACATTGTCCAGCGACTCGATCTCGTCCCACAGGCCGCGCAGTTCGAAAACCTCGCGCGAAATCGTATAGGCGCGCACGATGGCCGGCGCATCCATGCCGGTTGCCAACTGCATCTCGTTGATGAAGGCCGGGCCGGTGCGGTTGATGATGGAATTGGTCAGGCCCGTGGCGACGATTTCACGGCTCAAACGGTGGCGCTTGATCGCATCGGGATATTTTTCGCGGATCGGCGCCGGGAAATAGCGCGCCAGGTCGTCACCCAGAATCGGGTCGTCCGGCAGGCTGGATTCCAGCAGCGCGTCATAGGTCACGATCTTGGCATAGGCCAACAGCACCGACAGCTCGGGCCGGGTCAGCGGTTGGCCCGCGGCGCGGCGTTCCGCCAGCGATTCGTCGTCGGGCAGAAATTCCAGCGCCCGGTCCAGGCGATCGGCGCGTTCCAGGGTACGCATCAGGCGTTGCTGCTCGTCCATGCGGTCGACGCCCTGATGGTGGGTGATGGTCAGCGCCTGGGTCTGTTGATAATTATCGCGCAACACCAGATCGGCGAGCTCGTCCGTCATTTCCGCCAGCAATTTGTCGCGTTGTTTGCGGGAAATCTTGCCGCGCGCCATCAGGTCGCCCATCAGAATCTTGATATTCACCTCATGGTCGGAGGTGTCGACGCCGGCGGAATTATCGATGGCGTCGGTATTCAGCCGGCCGCCCTTCAACGCATATTCGACGCGCGCATGCTGGGTCATGCCCAGATTGGCGCCCTCGCCGACCACCTTGCACCGCAGGGCCGGAACCTTGACGCGCAACGCATCGTTGGCGCGGTCGCCGGCATCCAGATGCGTTTCGCCGGATGATATTACGTAAGTGCCGATTCCGCCGAACCACAACAAATCGACCCTTGCGCCCAGCATCGCGCGGATCAATTCCGCAGGGGTCAACCTGTCCGCCTTGATATCGAACAGTTTTTTCGCCTCGGGTGTGATATCGACCGACTTGACGCGCCGTTCGATCACCGCCCCGCCCTTCGAAATCAGCCGGGCGTCGTAATCGGCCCAGCTGCTGCGCGGCAGGTCGAACAGCCGCTTGCGCTCGGCGAAGCTTTTCTTCACGTCCGGGTCGGGGTCGATAAAGATATGCATATGGTTGAAGGCACCGACCAGGCGGATATGCGGGCTGAGCAGCATGCCGTTTCCGAACACGTCGCCGGCCATGTCGCCGACGCCAACCACGGTAAAGTCCCGGGTCTGTGTATCGTGGCCCATCTCGCGAAAATGGCGCTTGACCGATTCCCAGGCGCCCCGCGCGGTGATGCCCATTTTCTTGTGGTCGTAGCCCGCCGACCCGCCGGAAGCGAAAGCGTCATCCAGCCAGAATCCGCGTTCCTGCGCGATGCCGTTGGCGATATCGGAAAATGTCGCGGTGCCCTTGTCCGCCGCCACCACCAGATAGGGATCGGGCGCTTCCTTCCTGACCAGCCGGTCCGGTGTCACGATATCGTCGCCGACCCGGTTGTCGGTGATATCCAGCATGGCCGAGATGAAAGTCTTGTAACAGGCAATGCCTTCAGCCTGCAGCGCCTCGCGGTCGCCGGGCGCCGGCGGTTGTTTCAGCACGAAGCCGCCTTTTGAACCGACCGGCACGATCACCGCGTTCTTGACCTGCTGTGCCTTGACCAGCCCCAGAATCTCGGTGCGGAAATCCTCGCGCCGGTCGGACCAGCGCAGCCCGCCGCGCGCCACCGGGCCGAAGCGCAGATGCACGCCTTCGAAGCGCGGGCTGTAGACAAAGATTTCTCGGTAGGGCCGCGGCGCGGGCAATTCATCCAGTGCGCCGGCATCGAATTTCACCGAAATATAAGGCTTCGGTTCGCCATTTTCGTCGCGCTGGTAGAAGTTCGTCCTGACCGTGGCCTGAATGGCATTCAGGAAGCGGCGGATGATGCGGTCTTCATCCAGACTCTCGACATTTTCCAGCAATGCGTTGATTTCGGACTCGAGGGCACCCCGCCGGGCATCCGCGCCATCGGCCCCATCGGGGTCGAAATCGACCTCGAACAGGGCCGCCAGCAGCCCCGCGATGGCCGGATTGTTGGCCAGCGTGTCTTCCATGTAGTCCTGGCTGAAGGGAATCGCGGCCTGGCGCAGATATTTGCAATAGGCGCGCAATACGGCCACCTGGCGCCAGCCCATCCGCGCCGTCACCACCAGCCGGTTGAATCCGTCATTTTCCATATCGCCGCGCCAGATGCGCGCGAAGCCTTCATGAAACGGATCGCGCACGGCGTCGAAATCGATCGCGCGGCCGTCGCGCGCGCTGAGTTCGAAATCATGAATCCAGACGGACCGGTCCGCGCCGGCCGGCGTAACCCCGTAGGAATCCTCGCCCAGCACCCGCAATCCCATATTTTCCAGCATCGGCAGCACATCGGACAGCGCCACCTGATGGCCCGGATGATAGACCTTGAAGCGAAATACGTCTTCGCTGGCCTCTATGGGGTGATACAGGTTCATCTCCAGCGCGCCGCTTTCCAGCGCCCTGTCGATACAGCCGATATCATAGACCGCCGCATGGGCCGAAAAGGCCTCCGCATAGGCCACCG
>JAOUMF010000566.1 GCA_029881615.1 Alphaproteobacteria bacterium
CTGCTGACGAAAGTCATGGCGCAAAGTTCCGGCGCCACATGGTACGGCGACAATCTGGCCGCCATCGACTGGGCCGCCGAGGGTTACGCCCCCGAGAACACCATCGGCATTCTGGAAAAGGACGTGACCTCGTTCATGGATGCGCTGGCGGATTTGCCGGAGTTGGAGGGCGGGGAGTTGGAGGATACTGTCATCCGAAACCTGAGGAAGCTATCGCCTGTTGATTTTTCCTAAATGGGGAACAGCATATTTTAAGAGGCGGGTTTCCTAGCCGGCACATCCTTCGTCAGGCTCAGGATGAGTTATAAGTGGCTAAAAATAAACAAAAAATCCTCATCCTGAGCCTGTCGAAGGATGCGGCAACTCGACCGCTCCCGGGCGAGCGGACTGCCTCATCACCCCTTGTAAAATGCCCTGAACGCCTCGATCGTGCGTTCGATATCCTCGCTCGTAATATCCAGATGAGTGACGAGCCGCGTTTTCGGGCGCTGGGCGGCGATGATGATGCCGCGTTCGGCCAGGTGGGCGCGCAGCGGTTCCAGATCTTCGGCGCGCGGGGCGATGAAGACCATGTTGGTTTCGGGCGTGTCGACCGCCAGCCCCTTGCAGGCGGCCAGCCCCTCGGCCAGGCGCTTTGCGTTGGCATGGTCCTCGGCCAGCCGGTCCACATGGTGGTCCAGCGCATAAAGGCCGGCGGCCGCCAGAATTCCGGCCTGGCGCATGCCGCCGCCCAGCATCTTGCGGCTGCGCCGGGCGCGGGCGATGAAATCCCTTGACCCCGACAGCACCGAACCCACCGGCGCGCCCAGCCCCTTGGACAGGCAGAGCGAGACCGAATCCGCGCAAGCCCCTACCTCCGCCGGCGGCCGGCCCAGCGCCACCGCCGCATTCATCAATCGCGCGCCGTCGAGATGCACCGACAGCCCATGCCGCCGCGCGACGTCCGCGATGGCCTGCTGGTTCTCGACCGACTGCACATGGCCCGACACGGTGTTTTCCAGACAGACCAGCCGCGTCACCGGGTAATGGAAATCGTCGGGCTTGATCGCGGATTCGACCTGTTCGGGCGTTATCGCGCCGCGCGCATCGATCGCCAGCGGATGCACGGCTATGCCACCCAATACGGATGCGCCCCCGCCTTCCTCGGCATAGGAATGATAGGTCTCGCCGGCGATATATTCCTCGCCGCGCTGACAATGGGCCAACAGGGCCAGCAGGTTGCTCTGGGTGCCGCTGGCCACGAACAGCCCGGCTTCCTTGCCCAGCAGGGCGGCGGTCTTTTCTTCCAGCGCGGTGACGGTGGCATCCTCGCCATAGACATCGTCGCCGACCTCGGCCGCGGCCATGGCGCGGCGCATGGCCTCGCCCGGGCGGGTTACGGTATCGCTGCGCAGATCGACGATGCGGTTCGACGCCGACGCTTTCGCATCGGCCATTCCGGCGTAGGACATGGGGCGACTGTTTCCTTCTGTGACTGATTCGCGCTTCGCCCATTCAATATCAGGCGCGGGCGCGCGGAAAGACATTTATGATGCAAACATCGCTTGACCGGCCCGCCCGCGGCGGGTCCATTAACGGGAACGACAGCATTCCGGATTACCATGACCGATCTATCCTTCAATACAGATCTGCGGGCGCGCATCGAGGCGAATCTCGCCGCCTTCGAACGCCGCGTCATCGCCGACGATTCCCTGCGCCATGCGGCGGTCGCCATCGTCATCGTCGATGACGGCGGCAAAGAAGCGGCGCTGTTGCTGACAACGCGGCCCGAGGGGCTGCGCCGCCATGGCGGGCAGTATGCCCTGCCGGGCGGGCGGCTGGACGAGGGCGAGACCGCGCGCGAGGCGGCATTGCGCGAACTGGAGGAAGAGCTGGGCCTGACCCTCGGCGAAGAGCGGATTATCGGGACCCTCGACGACTATCCGACGCGATCGGGTTTCTGCATCACCCCGGTCGTGATCTGGGGCGGCGAGGCCGGCACGATCCGCCCCGACCCGGAAGAGGTCGATCAGGTCTATCATATCCCGCTGGCCGATCTTCTGAGCCCCGACATCCCGCATCTGGAGCCCGGGCCGGACGATCATCCGATTCTGTCGGCCCCGCTGGCGACGCTGGGACACCAGGTCTTCGCCCCCACCGCGGCGATGCTGTATCAGTTTCGCGAGGTCGCGCTGCTGGGCCGGGCCACCCGCGTCGCCCATTACGACCAGCCCGCCTTCGCCTGGAAGTGACGAACCGCCCATCGCCCGCGGCAACGGGCAGCCGGCCACTCCCGAATATCAACGATTTATTAATGAATTCCAATAACCGGTTATTAGGAAATGATGGCGTTTACTAGGGTGGGGCAGTGGAATGGCATAAGTCTGTCCGCAACTGTTTTTGAATTCGATGATGTGGAGGTGGCTGCGCCGAAGCGCCGGTCCCCGTCGGAACCGCATGAAGGGCAAAGGTTATGAGCACGAAACGTATTCTGGGCCTGGTATGGGTCTCTCTGGTAATGTTCGCCCTGCCGGCGGCTGGCCAGACACCGGACGGCATAACGCCGGCCAATG
>JAOUMF010000567.1 GCA_029881615.1 Alphaproteobacteria bacterium
GGATCAGGCCAAGGCGATTATCGAGACGGAACTGGGCCGGACGATCGAGGATCTGTTCGATCGTTTCGATTCCGAACCAATCGCCGCGGCGTCGATCGCCCAGGTTCATTTCGCGACCACCACGGATGGCGAGGAAGTCGCGGTCAAGGTGTTGCGCCCCGACGTGGAAGAAATCTTCGCCCGCGATCTGGGACTGATGTACTGGGTGGCCAGGCTGTTAGAGCGTACGCGGCCCGATATGCGCCGGCTGAAGCCGGTGGAAGTGGTTCGCACCTTCGAGGATACGGTCCGGCTGGAAATGGACCTGCGGATGGAAGCGGCGGCCGCGGCGGAACTGGCCGAAAATTTCGCTGACGACCCCGACTTCCATGTGCCGAAAGTGAACTGGCAGCGGACAGGCCGGAAGGTACTGACAACCGAACGTATCAACGGCATTTCGATTGACGAAGTTGACGCGCTGGTCGAGGCCGGGCTGGACCCCAAGGATATTATCGATAAGTCCGCGCGGGTCTTTTTCTATCAGGTTTTCCGGGATGGATTTTTCCATGCCGACATGCATCCGGGCAATATGTTCATTGGCCATAACGGTGCGTTGATGCCCGTTGATTTCGGCATCATGGGGCGTTTGGATCGCAAGACCCGTAATTACCTCGCCGACATGCTGCTGGCCTTTTTGCAGCGCGATTACCGCCGGGTGTCCGACGTCCATTTTCAGGCCGGCTATGTTCCAGCGCATATGTCGCGTGACGCATTCACCCAGGCTTGCCGGTCGATCGGGGAACCAATTCTCGACTTGCCGCTGGATCAGATCTCGCTGGCCCGGCTTCTTTCCCAGTTGTTTCAGGTGACCGAGCAGTTCGAAATGGAAACCCAGCCACAGTTGCTGTTGCTGCAAAAGACCATGCTGGTCGCCGAGGGCGTCAGCCGCAAGCTGGATCCGGCAGTCAATATGTGGGTTCTGGCCCAGCCACTGATCGAGGAATGGATGTGGGCGAACCGGGGACCGCAGGCGCGCATGCGCGATGCGGCGGAAACCGCGCTGACCCAGTTGGAACGGCTGCCCCTTTTACTGGACCGGATTGATCTGGCAGGCAAGATGATCGAAGAAGGTGGCATGCGCCTGCATCCTGAAACCGAGGCTGCATTGCGTAATGAGCGGCAGGGTTTCTGGTCCGTGGCCGTTGTCGCCGCGGCGACGGCGGTGGTCACGGTTACGGTTGTTCTGGCGCTGGCGGGATAGCCGAAATTGGTGTGGATCAAGGGTTGATTCACAATCGAACTGATTTTAACTCAAATTTTAGTTAAAGGCGATCCGAGGCTCCGGTGCAGGAACAGGTTGCCCAAACCCTCCCTACGGGTTTATGTATTTACCACAGCTACTGTCTGTAGATTTAACTTTTGGCGGAGCGGTACGGGACCGTGCTTTCGAACAAGCGCATATTGCTAGTCGTCGCCGGCGGAATTGCTGCCTATAAGACGTTGGAGCTAATCCGCCGTTTGCGGGAGCGCGGCGCGTCGGTGCGCTGTATCCTGACCCAGGGCGGGGCGCAATTCGTGACTCCGCTCAGCCTCGCGGCAATTAGCGGAAACAAGGTCCATGGCGATCTGTTCTCGCTGACCGACGAGGCAGAGATGGGGCATATCGAACTGTCCCGCGACGCCGATCTGCTGGTGGTGGCGCCGGCCACCGCGGACCTTCTTGCCAAGATGACTGGCGGCATGGCGGACGACCTTGCCACCACCGCGCTGCTGGCGACCGACAAGCCGGTGCTGGTGGCGCCGGCGATGAATGTGCGCATGTGGGAACATCCCGCAACCCGCGCCAATGTGGAGACTCTGGCATCGCGTGGCGTACTGCGCGTTGGGCCCGGCGCCGGCGACATGGCCTGCGGCGAATTCGGCGAAGGCCGCATGGCAGAGCCTGATGAAATTCTGAACACGATCGAGGCCTTTTTCCGCGGCGAAGCACCGGCGGTTACGCCGTCGCTTGGCGCACCCGGGAAAACGCGCCCCCTGGCGGGCCGCAAGGCGTTGGTCACCAGCGGCCCGACCCATGAGGCGATCGACCCGGTGCGTTATATTGCGAACCGTTCGTCGGGCAAGCAGGGCCATGCTATCGCGCGCGCGCTGGCTGGAATGGGCGCCGACACAACGCTGGTCAGCGGGCCCACCGGCCTGGCCGACCCGGCGGGTATTTCGGTAATCCATGTGGAAAGCGCCCGCGAGATGCTGGCCGCCTGCCAACAGGTTCTGCCGGTGGATGTCGCGGTTTGCGCGGCGGCGGTATCGGACTGGCGAACAGCGGAAGAAGCCGGGCAGAAGATGAAGAAGAACGGTGGCGGGCCACCCGCCCTGGCGCTGACTGAAAATCCCGACATTCTGAAAAGTCTGGGTGAGGCCGGTAATTTGCGCCCGGGCCTGCTGATCGGGTTCGCGGCCGAGACCGAGAATGTCGTCGAAAACGCTACGGCAAAAAGAAAAAAGAAAGGCGCGGACTGGATTCTGGCCAACGATGTCTCGCCGGCCACCGGAACTTTCGGGGGCGAC
>JAOUMF010000568.1 GCA_029881615.1 Alphaproteobacteria bacterium
TGACCTTCGCGACAGTAAGGTTCAGACCAAGAAGGGTTTCTTCGCCCGTTTATCCACGGATTATGCGGGGTTGGGAGGCGACCTTCATTATGTTCGTGGAAAGCTGAGCACGGGCGCGTATTATCCTGTAACAGAGGATATCGTTGCCAGTTTGACGATGACCGGCGGCATAATCCATGATCTTGAGGATGAAGGGATCAGGATTACGGACCGTTATATGCTGGGCGGCAGCACGTTGCGCGGCTTCCAGAGTTCCGGCGTAGGGCCGCGCGACACCGTGACGGGGGATGCGCTTGGCGGGAAACAACTGTATTATGGTTCTCTACAGTTCAGTTTCCCCATAGGGCTGCCCGACGAGTTTGGCGTGACAGGGGTCTTGTTCAGCGACGCAGGTTCGCTGACCGATATCGATGAAAGCCCGGCGTTGGGGCCAGAGTTTATCGGTGTCGTGGACGAACCCTCGCTGCGTGCATCATGGGGGGTCGGGATAGCCTGGAATTCGCCGGTAGGTCCGCTTAGCATGGATTTCGCTTGGCCGTTGAAACAGGAAGATATCGATAAGACCGAGGTGTTCCGCCTGAGTTTTGGCACCCGCTTCTAGACAGGATTAAGGATGACGATGACTGATTTAGGAAAACTCTACGCTGTCTGCGCCATTGTTGGCGCCATGCTGATTGCGTCCGCGCCTCAGGCCATCGCTCAGAACGCCGGAAAAGCGCCGGTGATTGCTTTAGTCAATTATACGAGTGTCCTGCAGGAATCAAAGGCCGGGAAAAGCGTGAACGACCAGATTGTCAAGCAGCGGGAAACCTACCTCGCCGAGATCAAGAAGGTGACTGCGGCGCTGGAAAAGGAAGCCAAGGAACTGGAACAGCAGCAAAGCGTTCTGGCGCAGGATGTGTTGGAGGGTAAGATCACGGAATTTCGCCGCAAGCAGTTGCAGGCGAAACAGACGGAAAATGGCTACCGGCGGTCGCTGGATCAAATGCAAGCTAACGGGCTGAGGGCGATAGAGGTCGAACTCGATAAGATCCTGCAGGCTATCGCCCTGGAGCGCGGTATTGATATCGTCATGAAGGCCGGTGCGCCGAACAGTTTGATTTTGAAGGCTCGCGAGGAATTCTTCATAACAGATGATGTTATCAAGGCGCTGGACAAGAAATTACCCAAGGTAACGATCCCACCGGTTGCTCAGTAAAGTCTAGACGTTCGTATAGGTGGAGCCGGACACGGTTTTGTTGGTGTAAATATATGGTGGATTCCCGTTTTTTCAGATCTGAGGGACCTATTTCACTGGGCGAACTGGCTCGTCTGTGTGGCGCGGAATTGGGTGTGGGAGCGAACCCCGATCAGATGTTCAATGATGTGGCGCCGCTGGATTTGGCCGGACCGGACCACGTCAGTTTCCTCGATAATCGAAAATACATAGATACATTCAAGGTTTCGCGGGCGGGGGCGTGCGTCGTTCATTCTGATATGGTGGACCAGGCGCCGTCGGGCATGCAGTTGTTGATTTCCCGAAACCCCTACAAGACCTATGCGCTTGTAGCCCAAGCATTTTATCCGCGCGTCATTCCGCAGCCGGGAATCGCACCTACGGCTACTGTCGATGTATCGGCGGTTATCGGCGAGGACGTCAGGATAGAGGCGGGGGCCGTGATTGGCCCGCGCGCAGAAATAGGAAACAGGTGTCTGATTGGGCCTAACGCGGTTATTGGCGAGGCGGTGACGATCGGAGATGACAGCATTGTTGGCGCCAATGCCACGTTGTCTCATTGCCTGATCGGCGCGCGTGTCCATATCTATCCAGGGGCCTGTATTGGGCAGCGCGGATTTGGTTTTGCGATCGATCCATCAGGACATGTCAAGGTTCCGCAGTTGGGTCGGGTCATTATCGAGGATGATGTTGAAATCGGCGCCAATACGACAATCGATCGGGGTGCTGGCCCCGATACGGTAATTGGCGCCGGCAGCATGATTGATAATCTGGTTCAGATCGGGCACAACGTGCGCCTTGGAAAGCACTGCGTTATCGCGGCGCAGGTTGGTATGTCTGGTAGTTCCGTGTTGGGCGATCTTGTAATCATGGGCGGGCAGGGTGGCATAGCCGGTCATCTGAAAATCGGTTCGGGCGTGCAGATTGCAGCGCAGAGCGGAATTCTCAAGAACATTGCGCCCGGTGAAAAGGTTATGGGAACGCCCGCGAAACCGCTAAAACAGTTTTTCCGGGAAGTCGCGATTCTCGGTCGGTTGGCGACAAAGAAGAAAGATATTTGATAAAGATGACGGATAAATCAAATCAGCCCATGGAACTGGATGTCAACGCGATCATGCGAATGATCCCGCACCGCTATCCGTTCCTTATGATCGACAAGGTGGTTGACATTGTTGTCGGCGAGAGCGCTGTCGGGGTAAAGGCGGTTACGGTCGCCGAACCTCATTTCCAGGGCCATTTCCCGCAGCGCCCGATTATGCCCGGGGTGTTGATCGTAGAGGCCATGGCGCAGACAGCGGGTGTACTGGTCGTGTATTCGCTGGGCAAG
>JAOUMF010000038.1 GCA_029881615.1 Alphaproteobacteria bacterium
CTTCATCGCCGTGGGCATCCCCTCGGCGCCGGTGAACAGGCCGCCAGCCGGGATGCCCACGGCGATGAAGGGGCCGTAGTCCGACCGCCCGCTGAACGCCGTCGGCGCCGCCGCAAGGCCCTGCTCCGCGAAATGGTCGAGGAACACCTGCTCGATATTACCCGATCCGTTCGGTCCGGCAAGCGGTGTGTCGGAGCCGTCGCCATCATACACGAAGCGCACGAAATTGGGCGACCCTACCATGTCGAAATTCAGATTAAGGGCGATGTCCTTGATGCCGCGCCTGGTCAGGTTATCCACATAGTACTGCGCGCCGACCAATCCGGACTCTTCGGCACTCCACCATGCGAAACGGACCTTGTTGCGTGGCTCGATGCCAAGCGCCGCCATTTGCAGGGCGACTTCCAGCTGTGCCGCCGAACCGCTGCCATTGTCGTTGATACCCGGTCCCTGCGGCACCGAATCCAGATGCGCGCCGACCACGACGACGCGATCGTCACGGCCACCCGGGGTCTCGGCGATGACGTTGAAGGTAGTGACGGTCTCGCGATTGACGTTGGCGACCATATGCAGTTCGAGCCCTGCCGTATTGAGCCACTCGACACCACGGTCGAAGGTCGCGAAGAAGACCGGGATGCCGCCCGAATAGCCGGATCCCAGCGTACCGTTGATGAGCCCCTTGCGGCTCTCACTGTTGCCCTGGTTGAAAATGATCGCACCGATCGCGCCGGCCGCCGCGGCATTTTCCGCCTTCAACTGGAAGGTACAGGCGCCCCGCTGCACAAGCGCGATATGTCCGGTCGGGAAAGTTGCGAAATCGCTGAACTCGCAGCCGCTGGTCGATGCATTGCCAAGGCCGATATCCACCACATCCACGGCGGTCACGAACCCGGTAACATCGCCCGGCTCGGACTGCGACATGACGTTGAAATCCGTATCCTCGACATAGACAGCGGGAACTGGCGCGGTCTGTTCCAGCACCGACGGCCCCAGCGGTTCGAATTTCACGAAGTCGAACGGCTGGACCGTGACGTCGTACCCGGCCGCCGCCGCAGCCTCGGCCACGTAACTCGCCGACTCGTCATGCCCGATCGTTCCCGCAAGACGTGTGCCGCTACTCGCGTCGGCGATAAGCTGGAGTGCCCACTGATGGCTCCGCACGCCGTCGACCGTGACGGCCGCCCGAAGCGTCGATGTGTCGGTCGGCACCGCGCCGATTGCGAGACCGGCCAAGGCCAGAGCGCCCGCGGCGATCCCGACAGGAAACGCTATTCTGGATTTCATTATCTATCTCCCTGACATACTGTTGCGATAGTAATATTTTAAACGCATTTGTTGTAATTATTCAATCCATCTATGAAAAAATTTTCGCGGCATGGAAAAAATTAGCCAAATCGGCTTAGATTCAAACCCACCCGATACAGCCCTGGCAGGCCTTCCAGTCAGGATAGAGCCGTCACGCGATGGACCGGCGGTCATGTAATTTGACGGCCCGGTCGCGGGGGTTCCAAGATCAACTTCATCGCCATTGAATATTTCGGCCTTGCACCCCACCAATTGCGATTGACGGCCTCTACCCGCACCGACCATGATGCGCCATGACAAACCTTCGCACCCTCTATCACCCCGCCATGTATGACCCCGCCCCGGTCCCCAGCTATTGGGAAGCGACGGCGCCCGGTGACGATCCCTCCTGGCGTCCCCTTGAAGGCGATGACAGTTGCGACGTCGCCATTATCGGCGGCGGCTATACCGGCCTATCGACCGCGCTGCATCTTGCCCGCGACCATGGCATCGACGCGCGCGTGCTGGAGGCCGGAGACCGCATCGGCTGGGGCGCGTCTGGGCGCAATGGCGGGTTCTGCTGCATGCCGGCGACCAAACTAACGGTCGCCCAGATGACGCGGCGTTTCGGGCTGGACGAGACCAAACGTTTCTTTGCCTCGCAAATCGAGGGCGTCGAATTCACCCGCGCGCTGATCGCCGACAACGATATCGACTGCGACCCTTGCGGCGACGGCATTTACGAGGTGGCCCACCGCCCCCGCGCCTTCGGCGAGCTGAAGGAATATGGCGAGACGCTGGAGCGCCTGTTCGGGATCGAGTCCACGCTGTACAGCCCCGACGAGTTCCGTGAAATCGGCCATGATTCCACCGAACAGCACGGCGCCCTGAAGGTCAGCCCAAGCTTTGCGCTGCATCCGATGAAATTCGTTCATGGGCTGGCCCGCACCGCGGCGAAAGCGGGCGCGACACTGCATCCCGGCAGTCTGGTGACCCGATGGCTGAAGGAAGGCGACGGGCATATTCTGACCACCGCGCGCGGCACATTGCGCGCCAAACGCATCGTTGTCGCCGCCAACGGTTTTCTGCGCGAACGGATGCACCGCGATTTCGATGGCCGCGTGCTGCCGGTGATTTCCAACATCGTCACCACCCGCCCGCTGACCGCCACCGAGCTGGCCGCGCAATCCTGGAAGACCGACTGCCCGCTGGTGAACACGCGCCAGCTATTGTTTTATTACCGGATGCTGCCCGATAACCGGTTGATGCTGGGCGCGCGGGGCGACCTGACCGGCAGCCCGGCCGACGGCGACCGCATGCGCGCCTGGATGACCAGGCGCGTCGGCGAGGTGTTCCCGGCCTGGCGCGATGTGGAAATCGATCATTTCTGGCGCGGATTCGTCTGCATCTCGCAACGCCTGGCCCCTTCCGTCGGGCAACTGCCGGACGATTCAAGCGTGTTTTATGGCTTCGGCTACCACGCCAACGGCGTCAATACCGCCCCCTGGACCGGCATGCAGGTCGCCGCCATGATTGCCGGAAAGACATCCGAGGCCGACCTGCCTGCCGTCATCCGCGGTCTGCCCACCCGCTTCCCCTTCGCGGGACTTCGCCTGAAATACCTGGCGGCGGCCTATCGCTGGTACGCGTTCAAGGACGATTAGGGGGCAGCACAGGCGTGCGAATTCGCTCTTCGCGGCGGGTTTTCCATATCCCATCAGGCTGGAAACTTTTACGCAAGAAGCAAAACGCCCGCGTCGAAAGAAATTGTTTAATAATCGTCGCTATAAAAGGAACAGGATTCGGTTGCCTTACGAAAAGTCGCTTGCCCGAATACAAATCCGACCCGTCCACCCGGAAAACAGCGGAATATACCGAAAGAGCCGATTTTTATGTTCAAAACCGTTCCAACCTGGGTGTTTCTCCTGTTTTTACTCTTTGGCATCATTTTCACGATGCTATTTGGATGGAAGGTCAAGTCCACTGTTGAAAACCCGACAAAGGGCGGGATATCGGGTGAAATTGCCCTGGCGTTGGCGCAGTTTCCGTCAACCACATATTCTGTTTATCAGAATATATTCGAGGAAAAAGACGAATGGGTTCGCGTTCCCGCAATGAACGCCGACCTGACGGAATTCACTGAAATAGAACAGATGCCGGGCCTCAATATATCGGGGCTTGTCATTCGCGCCTCCAAGACTGGCCTGAAGCGCGCGCCCGGTTGGCGAATCCTGGTCGGTTCGTTTGTAATCGACGGCAAGTTTGAAAATGCGGCCCTGGCCCTTTCGCCCGAACTCAAAGTCGTGAAGATATGGCACCTGACGGAAAATCAGGTTCCCGGTATTACATTGCGGCCACCGCATCGTAAATTCATCCATGGATTCGATGTGATGAGCGATGGCTCGGCAATATTTTCATTCGACGGTGGCGGTTCCTTGCAACGCATCGATAACTGCGGTTCGAGTGTCTGGGGAATTGCCGGCTATTTCCATCATTCGGTCACACTCGACGATCAGGAACAGTCGGTATTTGCGTTGTTTAATGACGGCGTCGCGCAGGTTTCAACGGCTACCGGGGAAATCATGCGTCACTTTACGATGGAGGACATCGTCGCCGCCAACCCCGATATCGACATTCTGGAAATTCATCAGATCGTCGAAAACGATCTGGGCGGCAACGGTAAAAACACCAGCGAGGTCTGGCTGGAGGATCCGTTTCACCTGAACGATGTCGATCCTCTGCCCGCGAAACTGGCCGACCGCTTCGACGGCTTCGACGCGGGCGATCTGTTGATCAGCGCACGAGCCCTGAACCTTATCTTCGTCCTCGATCCCGATACGCTAAAAATCAAATGGTGGCGATTTGGCGCAACCCGGCGACAGCACGATCCGGACTGGTCCGCCTCTGGCGGGATCACCGTCTTCGACAATCGGATGAGCCGGGATTACAGTCGAATTGTAAGGATTGATCCCAAATCCTACCAGACCAGCATATTATATGACGGTCGAGAAAATGATTTCTATTCCCGCATCCGCGGCAAGCACCAGTTCACGGAAACAGGCAATCTTCTCGTGACAAGCTCGCAACAGGGGCGCGTCTTCGAACTAGCCCCCGACGGAACAATGGTACTTGAAATCATAAATAATAAGCCTGGGAACGATAAAGTTAACTATACCATCTCACAAGCGCTCTGGTTAAATGTCGACGACTTCAAATTCGCGGAGAATACGTCATGCCAAGATTGATTTTATATATCGGGCTGCTTGCCGCCCTGTTTTCTTCGCCCGCGCACGCCTATATCGGTCCAGGCGCCGGCGCGGGAACGATCGCTATTGTACTTGGCGTCATCGGATCCTTCTTTCTCGCTTTCGTCGCCATCCTCTGGTACCCGCTAAAGCGGTTGATCAAGCGATGGAAGACTGTAGCGCCGAAATCGCAGCAGCCGGATGCGGACCCTGAATGACCTGGGTTCTGACAACAATACTTTGCATAATTCTTGTTGAAACAATGGCCCGCCTTCCGTTTGGGGCGGCCATCTCACAGATTGTCTGGATCAGCCGCAAGGCCACACGCACGCTTGGCGCCAAATTCGTATCCGACCATTGGAAGGAAAAAGTACTCCTGGCCTATGCGGTGTCTTTGTTCCTCGCGACCATAAAGCTGGCTGGTTACCTGTTTATCGTCGGCGCCATTGCTTTCGTCCTGATCTTCATATCCGACAAATATGGTGCCATGGTAAGCGATTTTCTGTCCCACTGGCCTGGCATTCTTTATTCCATGATCGTTGCGTCGGTCTATTTCGCCGCAAGAAAATACCATGCCTGATTCCAGCTACGGCGTCCTTGACCGCTTGTTACATCGGCTTGCATTGGGTGTTGGCCCGATCGCCGAAATGAGTTTCGACCTGGATCAAAAAACGCTGCATAACGGCCCAGAAGCGATAGTTTTAAGACGGCATGTCTTCGTCGCCGGCCTTGCGCGGGCGGGCACAACGGTCTTGATGCGGCAATTCCACTCTACTAGCCTTTACAGATCGCTGACCTACCGTGACATGCCCTTTGTTCTGGCGCCCAATTTATGGCAGCGCCTGTCCTCTATTTCAAAGCGCGATATACAAAGTGCGGAAAGAGCGCATGGCGACGGAATTCTTGTCGATGCAGATAGCCCGGAAAGCTTTGAAGAAGTCTTCTGGAGGATTTTCACAAGCGATGAATACCTTCAGACAGACAAACTGATCGCCCATCGACCCGACGAAGACACGATCCGCCTTTTCACCCAATATATAAATGCGATCATGGCTTCCGCCCAACCCGGCAAAAAACGTTATTTATCAAAGAACAACAACAATATACTGCGCCTTGACGCGATCCATCGAGCCTTCCCCAACGCCTTGATCCTGGTCCCGTTCCGCGCCCCCATGCAGCAGGCGCAATCCCTTCTCCGTCAACACCGCCGGTTTATCGAACAACAGGAGCAGGATTCTTTCATACAATCCTATATGAGCTGGCTGGGTCACCATGAATTCGGCCGCGATCATCGGCCATTCGAATTTGACGGCAAGACAGCAAACCCATATCCCGCCACTTCGTTGAATTACTGGCTGGAACTGTGGTGTGAAACGTACGAATGGCTTGAAAAAAGGTCGTCCCCATCGGTTGTTTTCGTGAGCTACGAAGACTTATGCGGCGACGAAAAATACTGGGCCCGATTGGCGAAACTGGCCGAAATACCAGTAGCAACAATATCGCCCGACTCTTTCAGCCTGAGCCATAAGCCGCCGGTCGAAAATGTCGAACAAGCCCTTGAATCGCGGGCCGAGGCTATTCACGCGCGATTAACGGTAAAATCCCGAGAAATTTAAGCCCGCGCCTCAAAGCTGTAGGCGGTGGGGACAAATCGGACGCCCCAAACAAAAACAGGGTTGGTCCATATTTCAGAACCAACCCTGTAATCTTGTATGTCTTGGAACTTAGCGCTTCGAGAACTGGAAGCTACGGCGGGCCTTGGCGCGGCCGTATTTCTTACGCTCAACCATACGCGAATCCCGGGTCAGGAAACCACCCGACTTCAGGGCGCCACGCAGTTCAGGCTCGAAGTAGGTCAGCGCCCGGCTGATGCCGTGACGCACGGCGCCGGCCTGACCGGAAAGTCCGCCGCCCTTGACGGTGCACATGATGTCGTACTGATCGATGCGATTGGCCGTCTTGAAAGGCTGCTGGATTACCATCTGCTGGGTCGGACGGGCGAAATACACCGATACATCCCGGCCATTGACGATAATCTTGCCGCTGCCCGGTTTGATCCAGACCCGCGCGACAGCGTTCTTGCGCCGGCCCGTGGCATAGGCGCGGCCCTGCTCGTCGACCTTCTTCTCATACCGCGGCGCGGAAGATGCGTCGGTAACGCCCGCCGCCGCGCCGAGATCCGCGAGATCGGTGACCGTCGTGGTTTCCGCCACGGTTTCGTTCTGTTCGTCGGCCATCTTTACGCGATCCTCTTGTTCTTGGGGTTCATCGCGGCAATATCCAGCTGCGCCGGCTGCTGCGCTTCATGCGGATGCTCGGCACCCCCATAGACCTTCAGGTTTTTCATCTGCTGGCGACCCAGGGGCCCGCGCGGAATCATCCGCTCGACGGCCTTGATGATCACCCGTTCCGGATGGGCGCCGCCGAGAATCTTGTCGGCCGTGCGCTCCTTGATGCCGCCGGGGTAACCGGTGTGCCAGTAGTATTTCTTGTCGGTCAACTTCTTGCCGGTCAGCTTGACCTTCTCGGCATTGATGATGATCACGTTGTCGCCGCAATCCATGTGCGGCGTATAGCCCGGCTTGTGCTTGCCGCGAAGAATGTTGGCAACAATCGCCGCCATACGGCCCAGAACCAGGTCCTCGGCGTCGATGATCAGCCACTTCTTCTCGATCTCGGAGGGCCTCATCGTATAGGTTTTCATGCTATTAAGCATGGTTTTGCCTCTCAATATCCGGCGCTTGTCCGGAAAACATGTCTGTAAATACCGAGACGGACCCGCATGGCCCGTTCCAATTGCGGCGCAAGTTTTATGCGAGCCGACGCGCGATGTCAACGGCAAATATACTTATATTATTCTTTAAAATCAATGACTTGAAATAACGGTATCATGTTACCGCAACATAATACGTTGTTTTAACGCCCATTGGCCGGATTTTCAGCCGCGATGATCTGGCGGCGGGATGGAATATGTCGCCGTCAGATGCGCGACGGGGTCGTCGTCGCCCAGGGAATGAATATTGACCGCCCCCACCGCCAGCCGCTTGCCCAGCTTCAGGATCGTTGCCTCGGCCAAAAGATCGACCGGCTTGGGACGCCGCAGGAAATTGACATTCAGGCTGGTCGTAACCGACAGGGGCGACGACCCGATCATCCCCATGATCAGGGCGTATACCGCAAAATCGCCCAACGCCATCATCGCCGGCCCCGACACCGTTCCCCCTGCCCTGATATGGGCATGGTCGATGGGCAGGCGCACGCGGGCCTCGCCATAGCCGATATGATCAGTGACAAAGCCGTAATGTTCCACCATGCCACCCTCGGCGGCACAGATCGCGTCAAACTCGGCAATGGTAATGCGGGGCGCTTCTGTTTTCATCAAGCCGTTATGGCGGATTGCCACACGGTTGCCAATATACCTTGCATATCTTATGGGAAACCGTAGCATCCCGGTCTCAAAGAAGGAGAATTGCAATGGCCAACACCGCCCGGAAACAAGACAAGGCCGAAAGCGTTTTGCTGCGGCGGGATGAAGACGGCATATGCAGACTCACCCTGAACCGGCCACAACAATATAACGCACTGTCGGAAGCCATGCTGGATGCGCTGCAGAACGCCTTCGACGAACTCGCCGAGGAGTCCTCCGTGCGGGTGGTGATTATCGGCGCCGAGGGCAAGGCATTTTGCGCCGGCCATGATTTGAAGGAAATGCGGGCCAATCCCAGCCGCGATTATTACGAACATCTGTTCGCCAAGTGCGGGCGCATGATGACCACGATGCAACGCATCCCCCAACCGGTGATCGCGCGCGTCCACGGCATCGCCACGGCGGCCGGCTGCCAGATGGTCGCCAATGCCGACCTGGCCGTGACCGTCCCGGAGGCCCGATTCGCAACCTCGGGCATCGGTGTCGGGCTGTTCTGCATGACGCCGGGCGTGGCCCTGTCGCGCAATCTGGGCCGCAAGCAGGCTTTCGAGATGCTGTTCACCGGCGAATTCATTTCCGCCGAGCAGGCGGTTGAATTCGGATTGGTAAATTATGCCGTGCCGGCCGATGAACTCGACATGAAGGTCGCCGAACTGGCCAGCGCCATCGCGGCAAAGTCGGCGGCCGCGATCGCGGCCGGAAAACGGGTCTTCTATCGCCAGTTGGAAATGGACATGGAAGAAGCATATGGCTATGCGGCGACGGAAATGGCCTGCAACATGATGTTCCACGATGCAGGCGAAGGCATCGACGCCTTCATCGGCAAGCGCAAACCGGTCTGGAAACATAAATGATGGGCAAGACTTCAAAGGCAACCGACCACGATCATTACCGCGACGCCGATATCCGCAAGATCCTGCATGAGGTGAAGACCATCGCCATGGTTGGCGCCAGTCCCAACTGGAACCGGCCCAGCTTTTTCGCCATGAAATATCTGCAGCAGAAAGGCTATCGCGTCATCCCGGTCAATCCCGTCGCGGAAGGTCAGATCATTCTGGGCGAACCGGTGGTCAAGAGCCTGGCCGATATCAAGGACAAGGTCGACATGGTCGACGTCTTCCGCAAGGCCGAGGAATGCGTGGGCTATGCCCAGGAAGCCGTGCGCATCGGCGCAAAAGTGCTGTGGCTGCAACTGGGCGTGCGAAACGACGAGGCCGCGCGCATCGCCGAGGAAGCCGGTCTCAAAGTAGTAATGAACCGCTGTCCCAAGATCGAATATGCCCGCCTGAGCGGAGAACTGGGCTGGAACGGCATCAATTCCGGCGTGATCTCCAGCAAGAAACGAAAGATCTGACGATGAGCAATGACAAGCCCGGCTTCGAAACGCTTTCGGTTCATGCGGGCGCCTCGCCAGACCCGGTGACCGGCGCGCGCATGACGCCCATCTACCAGACCACATCCTATGTCTTCGACGACGTGGACCATGCGGCCTCGCTGTTCAATCTGCAGACGCCGGGCTTCATCTATTCGCGCCTGACCAACCCGACGGTGGCGGTTCTGGAAGAACGCATGGCGACGCTGGAAGGCGGCCGCGGCGGCACCGCGACCTCGTCGGGCCATGCCGCGCAGATACTGGCGCTGTTCCCCCTGATGGGACCGGGCGATGATTTCGTGGCATCGAACAAGCTCTATGGTGGATCGATCAACCAGTTCGGCAACGCCATCAGGAAATTCGGC
>JAOUMF010000569.1 GCA_029881615.1 Alphaproteobacteria bacterium
AGAGGGCTCACTATGCCGAGCCCGGTGACGACGACGCGTCTCATGGGTGTGCTCCGATGGGCAAGTTAATGAAATACAAAAGAAAACCGCTCAGCTATTCTCTTCGATAAAGCTGATCGCATCCTTGACGGTAAGGATTTTCTCGGCGGCGTCGTCGGGAATTTCACAACCGAACTCTTCTTCAAACGCCATGACCAGTTCAACGGTGTCAAGGCTGTCCGCGCCCAGATCGTCAATGAAGCTGGCGCCTTCGGCAACCTTGGACTCGTCAACGCCAAGATGCTCGACGACGATTTTCTTTACGCGATCTCCGATGTCACTCATGCTATCAAACCTCTTCAAATTACAAGATGCCGGGGAACCTATCGCCCCCATATGGCACAACCCGGATAAAGCCTCAAGCCGGGCAGTGCCGCAAGCCCAAAAATTGACTGCATTACCTGCCATGTCTCCATGGCGCCGACCGATACGCCGCAGCCCCTCGCGCACCGATCATATCATCGCCATACCGCCGTTAATATGCAAGGTCTGGCCTGTGATATATGCCGCTTCGTCGCTGGCGAGATAAACCACGCCGGCCGCGATTTCATCGGCGCTGCCCATGCGGCCCGCCGGAATCGAAGCGTTAATCTTGGTCTGTTGATCCTCGGTCAGCGCATCGGTCATCGGGGTGGCGATGAAACCGGGCGCCAGACAATTCACCGTAATTCCGCGACTCGCGACCTCCTGGGCCAGCGACTTGGACATGCCGATCATGCCCGCCTTCGAGGCTGCATAATTAGCCTGCCCGGCATTGCCGGTAACACCGACCACGGACGTAATCCCGACGATCCGGCCCCAGCGCTTCTTCATCATCCCGCGCAGCACTGCGCGCGACAGCCTGAAGGCCGCCGTCAAATTTACATCCAGAACCGTCTGCCAGTCCTCGTCCTTCAACCGCATCGCCAGATTATCGCGGGTCAGGCCGGCATTATTGATAAGGATATCCAAACCGCCCATGGCGCCCTCGGCATCCTTGACCAACTGTTCGGCCGCGGCCGCATCGCCCAGGTTGGCCGGCGTGACATGGGCGCGCTCGCCCAGCGTCGCCGCGACCGCCGCAAGCGCATCCGCGCGCGTGCCCGACAGCGCCACGGTCGCCCCCTGCGCATACAGCGCCTTGGCGATAGCGCTTCCGATGCCGCCCGAAGCGCCGGTGACCAGCGCGCATTTTCCCGTAAGATCAAACATGGCTGCCGTCCCTAAACTAAAATAGTTAACCGTTCCTTAGCCGCAGAACCCCGCGACAACAAGTATTGAATTATTTTTTTAAAGCGACTTCAGGAACGCCTCGATGTCTTCCGGCCCGTTCAACGCCTGACCGGTCAGGTCGCGGTCAATGCGCCGTGCCAATCCGGACAATACCTTGCCGGCGCCGGCCTCGACCAGCGTATCGACGCCCTTGTCCTTCATATAGAGCACGCTTTCACGCCAGCGCACGGCGCCGGTTACCTGTTCCACCAACTGGCGGCGGATGGTATCGGGGTCGACCACGGATTCAGCCGTGACATTTGCCACCAGCGGAACCGCGGGTGCGTTGATTTCGGTACTGCCCAGCGCCTCGGCCATCACATCGGCGGCCGGCGCCATCAGCGAGCAATGGAACGGCGCGCTGACCGGCAGCAGCACGGCGCGCTTGGCGCCCTTTTCCTTGGCAATCTCCAGCGCGCGCTCGATAGCGGCCGTATGGCCGCTGACCACAACCTGGCCCGGCGCATTGTCGTTCGCGGCCTGGCATACTTCGCCCTGTGCCGCTGCTTCAGCGACCTCGCGCGCGACATCCAGGTCCAGCCCCAACAACGCCGCCATCGCGCCCTCGCCCACCGGCACGGCTTCCTGCATGGCGCGCCCGCGGGTCTTCAGCAGCCGCGCCGTATCGCCCAGGCTGAAAGCCCCGGCGGCAGCGAGCGCCGAATATTCGCCCAGCGAATGGCCAGCCACGTAATCCACCTTGCCGTCCAGGCTGAACCCGCCCTCGGCGGCCAGCGTGCGCATCACCGCCATAGAAACCGCCATCAGCGCGGGCTGTGCGTTCTCGGTCAGGCGCAGATCGTCGTCCGGTCCCTCGAACATCAGCTTCGAGAGATTCTGGCCCAGCGCGTCATCGACTTCCTGAAAGACTTCGCGCGCCGGCGCGAAGGCATCGGCCAGCGCCTTGCCCATACCGACTTCCTGCGACCCCTGGCCGGGAAAAACGAATGCCATGCTCATGGCGGATAATTCCTTGAATATTGGAAAGAGCAACTTGCGGCGGCAGTGATAGCGCCTGCGGCGGCTGTGTCAAGTTAAAGCCTACAAACCGACGGGGAATCAATGTACCCTCGCCGCATCATGGAGGAGCGAACATTGAGCAAAACCAAAACCAGCATCAAACCGCCCGAGGGGTTTTCCGTGGTCCATGCGGGGGATACGGAATTCGAGGCCAGGGGCCTGCGGGCCTTTTTCGAATATCGCGACCTGGGGATCCGGGACGCGACCAAGGGTCGTGTCGGAGTCCATGTG
>JAOUMF010000571.1 GCA_029881615.1 Alphaproteobacteria bacterium
ATACGGTCGCCGAAGCGGCGGAACTGCCCTCTGAAACCGGCATTGGCAACACAGCGGTCCGGCATGAAGAATCGCTGTCGGAAAACGAGCCCTGGCAATTGGTAAACGCCAGTAACGGCGGCATGTCGCCGCATGATTTTGGCGGCATGGCGGCGCAATATATGGGGGTCGATCTTGCAGGCGGAAAGATTCTCCTCGCCGCAATGACTGACGACCCGCGAGCCCATGTCACATGGTGGCGCATCGACCCGCGCACCGGAGCGACGCTCGGCATGACCGACCGCGGGACGGGAGGCGTGAGCGCGGAACAAACCTCGCTCTTGTTGAATGTGGGTCAGGCCGGAATGTGCTTCGCTGCACTTGGAAAAAGCATGGGCGACCGAAATCGTACCGGTTCCGATCTGGTACGCTTCGGTGTATTTCTCCTTTGCGGAAGCGGGACAGTGGTCTCGGCCTATTATGCGGCGATGGCGGGGGCTGCGGGGACAGTGGCCGCCGCAACGGCAGCGACAAATCTATCAAATATCGGCACGGCAGTCGCCATGATCGGGGCAATTGTAGAGCTGTCTATGTTGTAGATCTGTCTATGTAGATCGCGCTCCACCATTGAAAAACCATGCCACAAAATATAATATTGGGTGATTTCTCGTGCTGATTCGCTATTTGATAAAGTCGACATCAAATATTTGGTTTAGTTTTCTACTTCTGACTTTAATTTTAGCAATAGCGCCCGTTTTCGCGCAGACAGCGCAGCCGCTCGCCACGGGTAAGGTCGCGGTCGGCGGAATAACCGTCGAGGCCGGCCTTCTGGCCCCCGGCTTACCGCCTGGCGCCGCCATCGGGGCGGATACAAGGGATCTGGCTCTGGAAGTCCGCGTCCAGGCGGCCGACAGCGGAGGAAAACCGCTTCTCGTCTTTTTCCGGGCCATGACCAAGCCCGCCACGGGCGCCGGCAAGCCCAAGGTTCTCTGGGCAGCAATGAACCCGGTGCCCGCAGGGGAAACCGTCCGCATTGATATCCCGACACCAGCCACGGGATTTCCCGCCGGCGAGATCGTCATCACCGTTCTGTATGGCGGCGCGAGCGGTGAATTGCTTCAGTTCCCTGTCACCGCTGCGGCCACGGCCGGCGCCAGTTCCCAGCCTTCCGGCGGGTCGGCTGCGGTGCCCGAGGTTACTGCGCCGGCGCCGGTCGCGGAATCGGGTCAGTACAGCTTCACGCTGGAAGCCGGTCCGCTGCAAGTCATGCTGGTCGCCGATGCGAAGGCCAAACCGCCGGCACCGCTTGCAGAATTCCCCGAGGACATTCCCGAATTTTCCATTCTGGTGCAGTCGGAAAACCAGGGCTCTCTGAACGTCGCCTACGATCTCTTCGCCGTCGCGGTACCGGGCGTTCCGAAGAATGCCAGGCTCGGTGGCGGCAGCCGCCAGATCGGCAAAGGCGCAAGCCTGGCATATGGGTTCAAATTGTCGGGATTGCCGCCGCTACGGGGCGTGAAACTGTTTCCACCTGGCGATTACCAGGTCACCGTTTCGATCAAGGATGGCCCGGCGGTGAATTTGCCGTTCAAGGTGGTGTCCGCGCATCCCTATGCCGAACTGGCCGCCACCGCGCCGCCGCCGGGCGGATACAACATCGCGCTGGCGGCCCTGGGCGGGCGGATCGAAAGCGTTTCGTCGCAATCGGACAAGCCTGAATGGGCAGCGGCGAACCTGATTGACGGGTTTCCCGTGGCCATGAACCTCGGTAACAACAAATGCGACAGTTGCGGCTGGTCGTCGGCCGATGCGACCCTGCCGCAGTCCCTGGTCTTCTCGTTCCGCGACGGCCGTGAGGCCCTCGTCGAGGCCATCGCGATCGACCCGAACACGCCCGAGACCCGGCGGGACGCGCGACAGATGCCAAAGCAGGTGGAGGTCTGGACCTCGACCACGGGGCCGGACAGCGGATTCACGCATGTCGCAACGGCCCGGCTGCAATATGAGGTCGCGGAGCAGATCATCCGCTTCGCGCCGACACCGGCCAAATTCGTCAAGGTCGTCCTGCCTTCCAACTATGGCGGCAACCGCACCCAGGCGGGTGAATTCGGTATTTTCGAGGCAACGGAACCGGGCACGTCGATCGTCGGCGATCTGCCGAAGAATCTCGCCACGCCGGCGCTGGGCGGCGCGGTCGTGCGGTTTTCCTCCCAGCGGGACCGGGAACACGGGGTCTATAACCTTGTCGACGGAAGGGCGGACACGCCTAGCTGGTTGTCGGCGAACGCCTTTCTGCCTCAGGATGTCGTCTTCGCCTTCCGTGACGACCGGCCTGCCTATATCGACCGTGTCGTATTCAACACTCAGACCGACGACAAGCCCGAAATCGCCGCAAAGACCGTATCGGTCTCGGTTTCCATGGATTCCCCCTCGGCGGGTTTCCGGGAAGTTGGAATTTTCAACTTGAAACAGGATGCAGGCGCGCAAACATTTCCGATCGCCACCAAGGCCCGCTATGTCCGGCTGCGGATTCTCGAGAATTTCGGTGGAATATACACTG
>JAOUMF010000570.1 GCA_029881615.1 Alphaproteobacteria bacterium
GATTCCTGAAAATCTGCAGCCGCTGGCGCTGCGCATCGTACATGCCTGCGGCGACCCGAACGTCGTGAAGCATCTGGCCTGGTCGCCGGGCGCGGGCCGGGCGGGGGCCGAGGCACTGCAACTGGGTGCGACGATCCTGTGCGACAGCCGCATGGTCGCGGCCGGCATCATCCGCAAGAAACTGCCCGGCGCCAATGAAGTGCTCTGCACACTGGGCGATCTGGAGGTGCCGGATATCGCAAAACGGCTGGGAACTACGCGCTCGGCGGCGGCGGTTGAGCTTTGGCGCGACGAACTGGGCGGCGCGGTCGTGACCATCGGCAACGCGCCAACCGCCCTGTTCCATCTTCTGGAAGGAATTGCGGCTGGATGGCCTAAACCGGCATTGATCCTGGGTTTCCCGGTCGGCTTTGTCGGGGCGGCGGAATCCAAGGAGGCGCTGGTCATGGACGCCGGCGGCATTCCCTATGTCACCCTGCTGGGCCGTGCCGGCGGCAGCGCTATCGCGGCGGCGGCCGTGAATGCGCTGGCCGGGGGCAATGAATGAGTGGCTGGCTGAACATCGTCGGCATCGGCGAGGACGGGCTGGAAGCCCTGTCACCGGCCGCCCGCTCGCTGATCGACACGGCCGAGGTGCTGGTCGGCGGCGCCCGGCATCTGGCAATGATCGCGGCCGACCACCCGGCCGAACGCCTGGGTTGGCGCAAACCCTTCGCGGACTCCTACGCGGCGATAGAAGGCCATGCGGGCAAACGCGTGACCGTTCTGACCACTGGCGACCCGATGCATTACGGGGTCGGGGCGGTGTTGTCGCACCGCATGAAAGACGCGATCGCGGTGGTGATTCCGGCGCCGAGCGCCTTTTCGCTGGCCGCCGCCCGGATGCGCTGGCCATTGCAGGACGTCGCCTGCCTGTCGGTTCATGGGCGACCGGCCGAGGCGCTTTATCCGCATATCCATCCCGGGGCGCGGCTGCTGATCCTGACCAACGGTCGGGACACGCCGGCGCAAATTGCCGGAATGCTGACCGCGCGGGGGTTCGGCGACAGCCGGGTGACGGCGCTGGAACATATGGGCGGCCAGCGCGAGGCCCGGCATGAGGCCCTGGCGAAAGACTGGGGCGACGGGCCGGTGGCGGACCTGAACACAATCGCGGTCGACTGCGTTGCCGCGCCGGGCGCGCGGATATTGTCGCGGGTCGCCGGCCTTCCCGATGACGCCTTCGAACATGATGGCCAGATGACCAAGCGCGAAATCCGCGCCGCCACGCTGGCCGCCCTTGCCCCGCTGCCCGGGCAATTGCTGTGGGACGTGGGCGCGGGTTGCGGATCGGTGGCCATTGAATGGATGCGCGCCGGCGGCCGGGCCATCGCCGTCGAAGCCAATCCCGACCGCATGGCCAAGGCGGCGCGCAACGCCGCAATGCTGGGCGTGCCGGAACTGAAACTGATCGCCGGCACGGCCCCGGCGGCGCTGGACGGGCTGGATTCACCGGATGCCATCTTCATCGGCGGCGGAATTGGCGCGGCGGGGTTATTCGAGGCATGCTGGGCCGCGTTGCAGCCGGGCGGACGGCTGGTCGCCAATACCGTAACGATCGAAGGAGAGGCGACCCTTGCAAGGCTGCATGGCGAACATGGCGGCGAGATGGTGCGCCTGGCCGTTTCAAGGCTATCCCCGGTCGGCCGCCTGCATGGCTGGAAACCAATGATGCAAGTCACGCAATGGCAGGCGGTAAGATAGCCGTCAGCAAAACAAGAGGATTCTACCCCAGGAATTCAGCGTAAGCACGGATAGATCGGATCGGCGGTAATATCGTATGAAGGGGGATAAGGGGATAAGGGGGATATGGAGATGCACCGAGATAATCGCGGCGACTCGTTAAGCGAGGCGATCATTGAATGTATTATTGAGGTCCATAGAACTCTTGGCCCCGGGTTTCTGGAATCTATATATCAAAATGCGTTGGAAATTGAGTTCCAGCGCCGTCATCTGAAAATCGAGAAAGAAAAAGAACTCATAATCCGGTATCACGACGAAATCGTGGGCCGGCACAGGCTCGATCTGGTGGTTGAAGATTCAATCATCATCGAACTCAAGACAGTCGAGGACCTGAGCAAGGCTCATTATGCTCAGGTTCGCTCCTACCTTGCCGCGAGTGGTTTGAAATTGGGTATTCTGGTTAATTTCTCGGCCTTTAAGGCTGATTTCCGACGGGTGAATTTGCAGTGACCATCCCCCTATCCCCCTCATCCCCTTATCCCCCTTCATTGGCCGATCCGTGCCACGCATTGCCCGCGGGGAGGAGCTGATGGCTGATGGCTCTTCTGGCACTCTCTACGGCGTGGGCGTTGGGCCTGGCGATCCGGAGCTCATCACGCTCAAGGGCTACCGCCTGCTGCAGGAGGTGCCGGTTATCGCATGGCCGGCGCCGCTGGAGGGTGAGAGCATGGCGCACAAGATCGCGGCGCCGCATTTGCCCGCGGGACGAATAGAGATACCGATTCGCATGCCGATCAGCACCGACCGCTTCCCGGTC
>JAOUMF010000572.1 GCA_029881615.1 Alphaproteobacteria bacterium
GCGTCCTCGCCGAAGCAGTCGCCGCCGGGGCAACGCTAGTCAAGTCGGCCAGGAAGGTGTTCTGGGGCGGCTATTCCGGCTATTTCGCCGATCCGGACGGCCATCTCTGGGAGGTCGCCCACAACCCGTTCTTCCCGCTGAACGCGGACGGCCGGGTGCAACTGCCGCCGCCGGCCGACTGACGCCATGGATATACCTGACGAGGCCGACAGCGGGGCCCGCCGCAGGTTGCGCGGGTTCATCATTCATATGATGATCTATTTCGCCGTGATGATGGTGTTGCTGCCGGCTAATTTCATTTTTGCGCCCGATACCATGTGGTCCCTGTTTCCGCTGGTAGGGTGGGGCGCGCCGCTGGCGTTACATGCGGCCTGGGCCATGGGGCTGATGCGCGCCCGGTGGGATTGACCCGCCACCCGGAACCTGCCAATTCCCGATTATTACTTCCTGACCGACAGCCTCATCGTGGTCGATTAACCTTCCGTTCGGGCCTGCGTGACGTCGGAGCAGGTTGTTTTTCGCTGACCATTATGCGGTCCGTCCGGACGGCTTTGGTATAGGGCTGTCTATACCAAATGTCCGTACAGGTTGAGGGTATTTTTCCTGTTCCGGGCAACCGGCGCATCCTGCCACGGAAAAAATTCAATTAAATTCAATGAACTAGAAATATTATTGAATATTTTGAATATTAATAAAATCCAATACTAAATAATGGAATAAAACAGTGAATACCAATGGTTGTTCGTGTTATAAGGGAATTTCAAAGAGAGTGTTAAAGCTCCGCGTACGTATCGAGATTTTTTTTCAAAATTTGAAGGAACGTAATATGCGGAATTTCTTGGCAATGGTTGGCGTCGCCGGTCTCGTTATGGCTGGAACGTCTTCAAATGCGTTGGCGGCGTTTGGCGCCTTGCTCGATCCCACGGCGAGTGCAATCGCTTGCACGGCCGAAGTGACCGAGTGCGAGAGCAACGGGTTTGGCGCGGCGACCAGCCTTAAAATCGCCCGTACCACCTATATCGGTTTCGACCTGTCGAACCTGATTGCCGGGCAGACCTATCTGGCGGCCAACAATGATGTCGGTTTTGAAAGCTGCGCGGGTGTGTTGACCTCGTTCGTCGTCGGCGCGGATGGCGGCGCGAATTTCAGCACCCCGGTTTCCGCGGCGGCTGAATTCGTTTCGATCTGTCGTGAGGATGCCGGCGTTCTCGTGCCGGTTCTGACCGGACAGATGGGCCGGCTGAACGGCAGGTAATATCGTTTTAGCCGATCGGGTTGGCGCGCGACCGCGGGCCGGCTTACTCAGTTAGCGGAAAGCGTCACTTCGGTGGCGCTTTCTTGCGTTTTCGGGCAAGAATGTATCGGGAAAGCCGATGGCCTTTACCCGGATTTAACCCGGCATGGGGTTTTCTTCGATCGGCGCCGCACGGATGCGGCCGGATCATAATCGGGAATATCCATGACGCGCGAACGACTGATTCATCTGGGCTGGGCCGTTGCTTCCCTTCTGGTCATGGCAATCGCCATCGGGCCCGGGGTGAATAATTTCATCGTCGCGATGATGGGCGACGCCATTACGGTCGATTATCCGTGGCTTCTGGAATCGGGCCGCGCGGTGATTGCCCAGGGCGGGCTGCCGGGGACCGATATCTTCTCGTGGACCCATGGCGACAAGCCCTGGGTGCAGTATCAGTGGTTGTTCGAGGTCGGGCTGGCCGGGATTGTGCAGGTCATCGGCATCGACTGGATGATCCGCCTGTTCATGCTGCTGGTGGTGGCGATCTATCTGCTGGTTCCCCTGTTCGGTGGCGTGCCGCGCCGTGTGCCCCATGTGCTGACCGTGACCGTTGGCGCGATTGCGCTGATCATCATCACCATCAATATGTCGATCCGTCCCGGGCTGATGACCACGCTGTTCCTGCTGATCCAGTTCCTGACGCTGGAAAGAATGCGGCGGGGCCAGTTGCCGCGCGGTGGTTTTGCGATCATCGGCGTGATGTACCTGCTGTGGGGCAACATTCATATGGGTGTGATTCTCGGCATCATATCGCTGATATTGATGCTGGCGGGCGACTTTCTGGAACATCGCGGCTGGCGCAAGTTCGACCCCGCGGACCCGGACGTGGAAGGGCAGCCGCTCGCCCCACGGGTCTATCTCTGGATCATCGGGCTGGCCTTTGTCGCCAGCCTGGTGAATCCCTACGGCCTGCATATCTACGCGCGGATCATCGATGTTTCGGCCCAGGCCAGCCATACCGCGAATGTCGACGAGCTTCAGGCGCTCAACATGCAATGGGTCCAGGGCCAGCTTCTTCTGTTGCTGATCGGTGGCTTCATGCTGGCGCTGACATTTTCGCGCCGCGCCCTGGCGGCCCGGGAAATCATGCATCTGGTGCTGTTCACCGCGATGGCGATGTTTGCCGCGCGGCTGGTGCTGTGGCCGGCGCTGTTCTTCGTGCTGATCCTGCCCAAGGCGCTGCATCATGTCTGGACCGACATGAAGTCGCGCCACCCGGCGCTACACCCGCTGCTGGG
>JAOUMF010000573.1 GCA_029881615.1 Alphaproteobacteria bacterium
CGCGAGGCCCGCAAGGTGCTGGTCGACGGGATGGGTGGCACGCTGTTCCCGATCGCCGACGACGTGAAAATCCAGATCGAGTTCAACCCGGCCTATGTCGCCGAATACCGGTTGATCGGCTACGAAACCCGCATGCTGAAGCGCGAGGATTTCAACAATGATCGTGTGGATGCCGGCGAAATCGGCAGCGGCCACACGGTCACCGCGCTCTATGAAATCATCTCGCCGAACAGCGCGTCGCGCAAGGTCGACCCGCTGCGCTACGGCGAAGAGGCGCCGAAACCGAAGGCCGGCGTGGCCAACGGCGAACTCGCCTGGCTGCGCATCCGCTACAAGCTGCCCGGCGAATCGAGCAGCGGCCTGACCGAACAGCCGGTTTATGCAAAAACCCGCACCAGCTTTGCCGAGGCCCCGGCGGATGCCCGCTTCGCCACCGCGGTCGCCGGCTTCGCCCAACTGCTGCGCGGCGGCGGCACGGTTGGGGATTTCACCTACGACGATGTACTGAAAATCGCCAGTGACACGAAAGGCAAGGACCCGTTCGGCTATCGCGCCGAATTCACCCAGTTGGTCCGCACCGCGGCGGGACTGACCAACACCGCCATGCGCTGAACGCCCACGGCATTGCCCGGTCCCTGCAATGCCAACCCACGGATGTTTATCGTCTCCCGTGACATCCGTGCTTCCGGCCCGCCCCGCTTTCCCGGGGCAGGGCCGGTTTTTTTCTTGCATCGGTTCAAGGAGAATCATTCCGAAGAATACCCCGCTTTCTGGATTTGAAGCGGCGCCTGCAACAGCGTATGGTCGCCGCTTGAATGAAAGAGGGCAGAATGAAAACCGACGGCATGACACCCGAAGAGATCAACGCGCGCCACGCAGAGAAAATGGCGAAGCGCAAGGCCGCGCGCGACAAGATCCTGGCCACCAAGACGAAGGAGAAGGGCTTGCTCGTCGTCCATACGGGCAAGGGCAAGGGCAAGACCACCGCCGCCATGGGGCTGGCGGTGCGCGCGGTGGGCAACGGCATGAAGGTGGGCATCGTTCAGTTCGTCAAGGGCGTGTGGAACACCGGCGAGCGCAAGGTGCTGGAACATTTCCCCGACCTTTGCGTGATGAAGGCGATGGGCGAGGGCTTCACCTGGGACACCCAGGACCGCGAACGCGACGTCGCCGCGGCCAACAAGGCCTGGGAAGCCGCCAGGGAAATGATGACCGACGAGAGCTACAAGATGGTCATCCTCGACGAGTTGAACATCGTGCTGCGCTACGATTACATTGATCTGGACGAGGTAGTGGCGTTCCTGCGCGACAAGCGGCCGGACCTGCATGTGGTGGTCACCGGGCGCAACGCCAAGGAACCGCTGCTGGAAATTGCCGACCTGGTGACCGAAATGACCGAGATCCGCCATCATTTCCGCGACGGGGTGAAGGCGCAGCTCGGCATCGAATTCTAGAAACGCATCCCCGCAAGGGAAAGGGACCGACATGATGAAATACCTTACCGCTTTGGCTATCGCATTGGGCTGGTTCGCCGTCGCCACGCCGCAGGCCGCTGCCGTTACCCCGACCGAGGAACTGGTGGTAAAGGCCCAGTGGACCGTTGAGGAAATGGCCAAGAACGACGATATCGGCAAATATCTGCGCAAATATATGAAGAACGCCAAGGGCGTGCTGATCGTGCCGAACATGATCAAGGGCGCCTTCATTTTCGGCGGCGAAGGCGGCAGTGGCGTGCTGCTGATCAAGGGCGCCAGCGGCGCCTGGAGCCAGCCCGCCTTCTATACCCTGGGCGGCATCAGCTGGGGCCTGCAGGTCGGCGGTTCGGCGTCGCAGATCATGATGCTGCTGATGACCGACAATGGCGTAAAGGCGCTTCTTGAGGACAAGAAGCTGAAATTCGGCGCCGATCTGGGCGTGGCGCTGGGCCCGGTGGGCGGCGGCGCCGAGGCCGCGGCCACGCTGGGCAGCGCCGACGTGCTGGTCTGGTCGGTCTCCAAGGGCGCCTATCTGGGGATCAGCCTGGAAGGTTCCGTCGTCGAGCCGCGCGAGGGGCTGAACAAGGATTATTACGGCTCCGAGGCGACGACCCGGGCAATCGTTATCGAGGGAAAATACAGCAATCCCCACTCCAGTTCCCTGCGCGCCGCGCTGGCTAAAATGCGGGCGGAGTGAAGGAACAAGGCAGTCCCGTGACCGCCACCCTGATGCTGCAGGGTACAGGGTCGGACGTCGGCAAGTCGCTGGTCGTGGCCGGGCTGGCCCGGGCCTTCACACGGCGCGGGCTGGCCGTGCGCCCCTTCAAGCCGCAGAACATGTCGAACAATGCCGCCGTCACACCCGACGGCGGCGAGATCGGCCGGGCCCAGGCGTTGCAGGCGCGGGCCTGCGGCGTGGCGCCGTCGGTGCATATGAACCCGGTGCTGCTGAAACCCCAGTCGGAAATCGGCGCGCAGGTGGTGGTGCAAGGCAGGGTCGAAGGCAATGCGAAAGCAGCCGACTACCACGCGCTGAAACCGAAACTGATGCC
>JAOUMF010000574.1 GCA_029881615.1 Alphaproteobacteria bacterium
GCCGCCCGGTGTACGGTCGAGGTTCCAGGGGTTTCGGGTGATGCCGTGGGCCGGCGAATCGGTGACGCCCTTCCAGCCGATCTCGGGCGATTGCGTCATGCCCAGCAGAACCGCCCCGCCCTCGCGCAGCCGCGCCACGCAGGGCGCGTCCTCGGCGGAGGGTGTCTTGTCGGCCAGAATCCCGCTGCCGTAGGTGGTGGTCCAGCCCTTGACCCAGACGATGTCCTTGACCGTCGCCGGCACGCCGTCCAGCGGCCCCAGCGGTTCGCCCTTCATCCAGCGCGCCTCCGACTCGGCGGCGGCCTTTTCCGCGCCTTCGCGATCGACGAAGCGGAAGGCGTTGACGGACTCATTGTAGGCGTCGATGCGCGTCATCGCGGCGGCCAGCGCCTCGCGCGGCGACAGCGACTTGTCGCGATAACGCGCGGTCAGTTCCGCTATGGATAGATAGGCGATTTCGGCGGCGGCGTTGGCGTTTGTCATGAGTCTTCATGCTCCCTGTTGTTTGGAGACAACAATCAGGCATCTTTCCCTGTTCGGCAAGGGAAGGATATAGGTCTTGAAAAATACGGCTAATGGCCGTACATTATGAATCTAACTTCAACAGAATTGGTAGTTTTATGTCCACTCCGCTGGAAAGTTCCGCGAACGGCAGGTTGCCCCGGCAGAAGGCCGAGCGGCTGGAGACGCGTCTTACCGCCGAACAGAAGGAACTGCTGCAGCGCGCGGCGTCGCTGCAGGGGCGGTCGCTGACTGATTTTGTGATCGAGAGCGCCCAGGCCGCCGCGCTACGGACCGTACGTGAATACGAGATTTTGCGGTTGAATGCGCGGGACAGCGAGGCTTTCGTAGCCGCGTTGCTGGACGCGCCGGAACCCGGCGAGCGCCTTAAGACGGCTTACGGAAAATACAAGCAGCGTACGGGCGACGCTTGAACACCCGCTGGATTATCGAGCCGCTCGGCAAGGGTCATGACCGGGCTGCCTTTTCCTGTGGCGTCTCGGTCCTTGACGACTATTTGCAAAGGCGCGCCTCGCAGGACGCGAAACGGCGGGTCGCCGCCCCCTTCATGCTGGTTGCGGCCGGCAGCGAGGCGGTTTGTGGCTATTACACCTTGTCGCAGATGGCCGTCGAAATCGAAGACCTGCCCAGGGACACCGCGAAGAAGCTCCCGAAATACCCGATGATCCCGGTGACGCTGCTGGGTCGACTGGCGATTGATTTACGGTTTCGCGGGCAGGGACTTGGCGAATTTCTGCTGATGGACGCCCTGCGCCGAAGCTGGACTTTGTCGCGCGAGATAGCGGCGATGGCCGTGCTGGTGGACGCCAAGGATGAGGCTGCTGCTTTGTTCTACGAGTCGTATGAATTCCGGCGCCTGCCCGGCCAGCATGACCGCTTGTTCCTGCCGATGGCGGAGTTGAATCGGCTGTTCGACTAGAACACCTCGTCGAATGTCGTCATCAGGGCGTTGTCCAGATCCTCCATCGTCACCGGCAGGCCGAGGTCGACCAGCGAGGTCACGCCCAGATTTTCGTCTGCGATGCCACAGGGGACGATGCCGCTGAAGTGGGATAAATCCGGCTCAACATTGATGGCGATGCCGTGGTAGGTGACCCAGCGGCGCACCCGAACGCCGATGGCGGCGATCTTGTCCTCGCGCCCGGCGCCACGGTCGACCCAGATGCCGACTCGGCCCTCGCGCCGTTCGCCCGTTACGTTGAATTGGGCCAGCGCGCGGATGACCCATTCCTCGAGACTTCGCACGTAACCGCGCAAATCCCCGCCCCGCCGTTGCAGGTCCATCATCGCATAGGCGACCCGTTGGCCGGGGCCATGATAGGTATATTGCCCGCCGCGCCCGGTTTCATAAACGGGAAAGCGGCCGGCGTTCAGCAGGTCTTCCGCCCTGGCGCTGGTGCCCGCGCTGTATAGGGCCGGATGTTCCAGCAGCCATACGAGTTCCGGCGCCCGGTTTTCGCGGATCGCGGCGACGCGCGATTCCATCTCGGCGATGGCGGTTACATACGCTATCGGGTCCGCGGAAATCCGCCATTCCAGGGTATTCGTATCACTTTGCATGGTTAGCCTTGATATTGTGGTGGCCATTTGCTACATCCGCGCATCCGAAAGTCACTGTGTCTAGCATAACAGATGCGGAGACTCGCCAGGAGATTTGCGGTCGTGGCGGAATTGGTAGACGCGCAGCGTTGAGGTCGCTGTGGGAGAAATCCCGTGGAAGTTCGAGTCTTCTCGACCGCACCAAATTTTCTGAAAGGCCCGCTAAGCAGCGGGCCTTTCCAATATCCGGAACTATATATTTCCAAAAAGCCTAAGGGGCGCCGCATGCCGAAAGACGACAGCCTTGATCAGGACGCACTTGCCTATCACCGCATGGATCCGCCGGGCAAGCTGGCCGTGGTGGCAACCAAGCCGCTGGCCAACCAGCGCGATCTGGCGCTCGCCTATTCACCGGGCGTTGCCGCGGCCTGCATGGCTATCGCCGAAGATCCGGCCGAA
>JAOUMF010000575.1 GCA_029881615.1 Alphaproteobacteria bacterium
CGAACTCTGCATACCGTTGAACAGCTGTACCATGCCGATCAGACCCGGGGTGATATAGACCTCATAAAGAATATAGGTCTCGTAGGGCGGCGTGATCGACACACCCAGCACCTGGCGGAAGCCGGCGGCGAAGATCAGCAGCCAGACCAGCGGCCGCACCAGGGCGGCGACGAAACGTTCGCGCTGCTGCAGGAAGCGTAGCGCCTCGCGCTTCAAAATGCCGAGAAAACAGCGCCGGTAGTGGGCGATGGTCATGTCCGCGCGCCCCCGGTAAGGCGGTCGAAGGACTCGGCGATGGTCGCACCGCCCGCCGCCTTGTTGACCGAATTCACCGTTCCCTGGGCGACGATCTCTCCCTTGTGCAGGACGATGACGTCGTCGCCGTCGAATATCTCGTCGATCAGGTGGGTGGCCCATAGAACGGTGATGCCGCCCTCGCGGGCCAGTTGGTGCGCATGGGCGACTATGGCGCGGCGGCTGGGCACGTCCAGCCCGACCGTGGGTTCGTCCAGTAACAGGAAGTCGGGCTTGTGCAGCAGGGCGCGGGCGATTTCGACGCGCCGGCGGTGGCCGCCATTCAGGTTGCGCACCTTCTCGCCGGCGCGTTCCAGCATTTCGAAGCGGCTTAGTTCCCGGGCGATGCGGTCTTCCGCCTCGCGGGCCCCAAGTCCATGCAGGGCGGCATGGTAACGAAGGTTCTGGCGCACCGTCAGATCCAGGTCCAGGGTCGATTGCTGAAACACCACGCCGATACGCGCCAGTGCCTGGCCGGATTGGCGCTTCACGTCGTGGCCGGCGACCCGGATGTGACCGGTCCGGCTGTCATATAGTCGTGTGATCAGCGAGATCAGCGTGGTCTTGCCCGCTCCATTGGGACCCAGCAGAACCGCAAAGCGGCCCGGTGCGACGGAAAAGCCGACTTCGCGCAAGACCGGGCCCTTGCCGAAATCGTAATTCAGTCCCGCGATTTCCAGGACAGGTTTATCCGTCTCTTGCACTGTCATGGCTGCATTAATCGCAATCGCTGGCATAATGTGCAAGGCTTGCTTTAAACATCGTCAGCCGGGATAAGGACAGAATGACGTATCACGTGAATTCGCTCGTACAAGGGGTTGCCGAGCCACCCATCGCCGAGGCGCAGGGCTGGATCGAGGGGCGGGTCTTTCCGCCGGACAGCCCGTTGCTGAACATGGCCCAGGCGGTGCCCAGCTATCCGCCGTCGATGGCGTTGCAGGATCATCTGGCGGCGGTCGTGCGTCAGTCCGATATGTCGCTCTATACCGATATCATGGGCGTTCCGGCGTTGCGGGCCGCCCTGGCGGATCATATGGGCGACATATATGGCGCCGATCTGGATTCGCGCGATTTTGGCATCACGGCGGGATGTAACCAGGCTTTTTGCGTGGCGATGAATGCGCTCGCCGGGCCCGGCGACGAGGTGATCCTGCCGGCGCCCTGGTACTTCAATCACCAGATGTGGCTGCAGATGCAAGGCGTTACGCTGGTTCCCCTGCATTGCAACGAAGCCAGCGGCGCCATGCCCGACCCGGCCGATGCGGCCGCCCTGATCGGGCCGCGCACGCGGGCCATTGTGTTGGTGACACCAAACAATCCGACCGGGGCGATTTATCCGCCTGAATTGATCGATTCCTTTTATGAATTGGCCCGCGAACGTGGCATCGCCCTTGTGCTGGACGAGACCTACAAGGATTTCATGCCGGCCGGGGCGCCGCCGCATGGCCTGTTCGCCAGGCCCGACTGGCGCGATGTCTTCGTTCAGCTCTACAGCTTTTCCAAGGCCTATAGCCTGACCGGCTATCGCGTGGGTTCGGTGGCCGGTGGGCCGGCGATCATGGGGTCGATCGAGAAAGTGATGGATTGCATTGCCATCTGCGCGCCGCGCATCGGGCAGGAAGCGGCGCTGTATGGACTCGGCAATCTGGCCGGATGGCGGGCAGAAAAACGCGATCTCATGGCCAATCGGACGGAAGCCCTGCGCGCCGCTTTCCGCGCTTCGAACAGCGGTTATCAGCTGGTTTCCAGCGGTGCTTATTTTGCGTGGGTGCGGCATTCTTTTTCTGATATGGACTCTTCGTCGGTCGCCCGTATGCTGGCGACGGATTACAATTTGCTCTGTCTGCCGGGTGGTATGTTCGGCCCGAATCAGGAAAATTTCTTGCGGCTTGCTTTTGCGAATCTGGAAGCCGAAAAGATGAATGATGTCGTGGCGCGGTTATCGAAAAGCAGCGCCGGGGCGGGTTGACGTATCTGGCTGAATTCTTCTCTTGGGCCGCCCGCGAGGGACGGCTTGTCGTTTCAAGCAACCAACACAGGGAGTCATGTTGATGACCAAAAAAATCGATATTATCCACAAGGCTGGCGTCGGCCGTCGTGGCTTTATTGCGGGATCGGCCGCCGTGGCCGGTGTCGCCGCGCTGGGCTTTCCGGCTATCACCGGTCGCGCTGCCGCACCATTGAAGATCGGCGTTTATGGCGGTTCCTTCAAGGCTTCCTC
>JAOUMF010000039.1 GCA_029881615.1 Alphaproteobacteria bacterium
TTGAATTGGGCGTCCGCCGCATTCTTCAAACCGTCCACGACCGACAGAACAAGCAGTCCATGGGCGACGCGCCCGGGAAATCCGTGCTTTGCCGCCGCGTCGTCATTCATATGTATCTCGAAGCGGTCGCCGCAGAGATTGGCGAAACCGTCGATAAGCGCAGCCGTGATCTCGGCTTCCCCGGTTTCCAGCCAGTCGCCGGGCAGGACATCGGCGAAACCATGATGCCCCGCGGCCAAGCGTCGCCCCGATTCGCTATCGCCCGTCATGACCCTGCCGGGGCCATGCGGCCGCGCCGCGCCCTCCCCGCTTCGCACAGTAGATAAGTCCGAATCATTGTCCGCTCCGTCAAGTGACCGCAAGTGACCGTATGGTTGGATACAAGATCGCGCCGTGCCCTGGCAAGCCGCGTTCGCTGGCCGCCGATCGAGAATTAGGCTTGACCCGGACAGGCACCTTTCATAACGTAACCGTTCAGTTACTAAGGCGGCGCATATGTTCCTCACCGAGACACATGAACAGGTTCGGCAAACCGCCCGAAAATTTGCGGATGAGGTGATTCGCCCTGTCGTCGAGGGACTGGACCGGGACGAGCGTTTCCCCGCCGAGATATTCGATCAGATGGCAGAGTTGGGCCTGTTTGGCATCGGCGTCCCGCAGGAAATGGGCGGGCCGGGTTTCGACACGCTGACCTATGCGCTGGTCATGGAGGAACTGTCCCGCGGCTACGCCTCCATTGCCGACCAGTGCGGGCTCGTCGAACTGATCTGCACCCTGCTGGTTCGTCATGGCACCGCAGCCCAGCGGGAGCGATGGCTCGACAACGTTATGGCGGCAAAGACAAAGGTCGCTTACTGCATCACCGAGCCCGAAGCGGGTACCGACGTGTCGGCCATCTGCAGTTCGGCCGAGCGTGACGGCAATGGCTGGATCCTGAACGGCGGCAAGATCTGGATCCATAACGCGCCGGTCGCGGATGTCGGTTTCGTGCTGGCCCGCACCGACAAGACAGCCGGCCACCGTGGCATGTCGATCTTCATCGTCGATCTGAACGCCGCCGGGGTCGAGCGCGGACCGAAAGAACACAAGATGGGACAGCGGGCGAGCCAGGTCGGAGCGCTGACCTTCACCGATGTCCGCCTGCCCACCGACGCGCTTCTCGGCGAGGAGGGGCGCGGGTTCCATATGATGATGAGCGTGCTGGACAAGGGCCGCGTGGGGATCGCCGCGCTGGCGGTTGGCATAGCGCAGGCCGGTCTGGAAGCCGCGGTGGATTACGCCCAGCAACGCAAGCAGTTCGGCGAGAACATCGCGGAATTCCAAGGGGTGCAGTGGCTTCTGGCCGACATGGCCAAGGATATCGAAGCCGCAAGGTTGCTGGCCCACAGCGCGGCGGTCAAGATCGACCGGGGTCAGGACGCGACCAAGGCCTGTTCGATGGCCAAATGTTTTGCCGGCGACATGGCCGTGACCCGGACTTCTGATGCGGTGCAGGTGTTCGGCGGATCCGGCTATATCCGCGGCTTTGAGGTCGAGCGCCTCTACCGAGATGCGAAGATCTGCCAGATCTACGAGGGAACCAACCAGATCCAGCGCACGATAATCGCCCGCGAACTCGTCAAGCATGGAGCGCGCACATGACGGGGCAGGCCGCATTGATTACCGGCTCCAGCCGCGGCATCGGCCTTGCCACGGCGATCGAACTGGCGCGTGAAGGCTTTGCCATCGCCGTCAACGGCCCGGCCGACGACGGTGAACTGGCGGCGGCACTGGAAAAGGTCCGCGCCGAAGGCATGCCCGTCGTCGCGGCGCCCTTCGACGTCGCCGACATCGGCAATCACGATGAGCAGCTTGCGGTGATCGAGAAAGCGATCGGCCCGCTGACCACCCTGGTGAACAATGCCGGAGTCGGGGTGCTGTCGCGCGGCGACCTGCTGGATGTCACGGAAGACAGTTATGACCGCTGCCTTGAGGTGAACACCAAGGCGATGTTCTTCCTCTGCCAGGCCTTCGCGCGCCGCCTGCTGGCGCGCGACCGCGACCCGGAACTTTTCCACAGCATCGTCAACGTGACCTCGGCCAACGCTATCGCAGTGGCGGTGCAGCGCGGCGAATACTGCGCGTCCAAGGCCGCCGCCGCCATGGTCTCGAAAACCTTCGCTGTGCGTCTCGGTACGGAAAATATCGCTGTTTACGATGTGCAGCCGGGCCTGATTAATACCGACATGACGGCCCCGGTGATCGATAGCTACGCCCAGCGCGCCCGCGACGGGCTGACGCTCTTCCCGCGGGTCGGCCAACCGGAAGATATGGGCCGCATCATCGCCAGCCTTGCCTCCGGCAAGCTTCCCTATACGACGGGCCAGGTAATCTCGGCGGATGCCGGGATGCTGGTCTCGCGGTTCTGAGGGGACACCGATGAAAATCGCCCTTCCCGACACCAATGGCACGCTGCGAGACTACGCACTCCACGGTGCGCCTTTGAATCCAGCGAAGCTCGGCACAAACCCGGCAAGGGTGGTCTTCGCGGCGGCGCATGTGGTGGCCGATCCCTTCACCGCCAACGACCCGACCGGTCCGGCGGCGGTTGATTTCGACGCGACCATGACCTTCCGACGTTACCTCGCCGATATGGGGCTCGGTATCGCCGAGGCGATGGACACCTCGCAACGCGGCATGGGGCTGGACTGGCCGGGCGCGCTGGAACTGATCCGGCGGACCAGGGCCGAAGTCCCCGAAGCCCTCGTCTTCAACGGCGTTGGGACGGACCAACTGGCGCCGATGCAGGCATCCGGGCTGGATGACATTCGCCGCGCCTATATGGAGCAGCTTGAGGCCGTGCAGTCGATCGGCGGGCGGGTCATCCTGATGGCCAGCCGCGAACTGGCACGGCTCGCCTCGGGTCCCGGCGATTATGTCCGGATCTATTCCGACGTGCTGTCCGCCTGCGACGAACCGGTAATTCTGCATTGGCTGGGCGACATGTTCGATCCGGCGCTGAAGGGCTATTGGGGCGCCGATGATTTCGCGACCGCAATGGAAACCGCCCTTGAGGTGATCGAGAAAAACCAGGCGAAAGTCGACGGCATCAAGATATCGCTGCTCGACAAGGACAAGGAAATTACCATGCGCCGGCGCCTGCCTTCGGGCGTCAAAATGTACACGGGCGACGACTTCAACTACCCGGAACTGATCGAGGGAGACGAAGAGGGATTTTCGCATGCGCTGCTGGGCATCTTTGATCCGCTCGCTGCCGCCGCGGCCGACGCGGTATCGAAACTCGGTGAAGGCGACCATGCGGGCTTCCGCGCGACGCTCGACCCTACCGTGCCGCTGGCGCGGCTGATCTTCCGGGCGCCGACGCAATATTACAAGACCGGCGTGGTTTTCCTGGCCTGGCTGAACGGCTTCCAGGATCATTTCGTCATGCTGGGCGGCGCCCAGGCGATGCGGCCGTTACCCTATTTCACCGAAGCCTTCAAACTGGCGGACGGTTGCGGGCTTCTGCGCGATCCCGAACTGGCCGTGAACCGAATGAAGCGGCTTCTGTCGCTTTACGGTCTGTGAGGGTGGCCATGCGGGATTTTGCGACAGACCATTCGGCGCTTGCCCTCAATACCGGCAGCCTGGGCCATAATCTGGACGGCTGCGGCGCCGGCTGGCCGCCCGAAAAGGTAATCGACGCCTGCGCCGAGCGCGGTTTCGGTGCGATCACCTTCTGGCGACGCGAAATCGGAAACCGCGGAATAGAGATAGGCAACCGCGTGCGCGCCGCGGGCATGGATGTCTGCGGACTAGCCCGCTCCCCCTTCCTGGTCGGCCCACTCGCCCCGCCATCCCGAAGCGAAGTGATGGACGACTTCCATGCCTCGATCGACAAGGCCGCGGATCTGGGCGCGACGGTCCTCACCATCGTGGTCGGCGGCATCGTCGAAGGCAGCCATTCGATGCGGGAAAGCCTGCGCCAGGTGACCGAGATTGTCGCCGCGGCCGTGCCATGGGCATCCAGGGCTGGCGTACGCTTGGCGCTGGAACCGTTGAACCCGGTTTATGGCGGCGATCGGTCCTGCCTGGTGACGGTGCGCGACGCGGTGAATATCTGCGAGGCAATCAACGACCCGGCCGTGACCATGGCCGTCGACGTGTACCATGTCTGGTGGGATCTCTCCCTCGCCGACGAACTGAAGCGCGCGGGACCCGAGCGGATCGCAGGCTATCATCTCTGCGACTGGCTGGCCGATACGACGGACGTCCTGCTCGATCGGGGCATGATGGGCGACGGCGTGGCAGATCTGCAATCGATCCGCCGCGCGGTCGAAGAGGCGGGCTACGAAGGATATTGCGAGGTCGAAATCTTTTCGGCCAACAACTGGTGGAAGCGCGATCCGGGCGAGGTCCTGGATGTGATGGTCGAACGCTTCCGGTCGGTCTGTTAGGGGGCTGCCGCATGATCCTGAAACGATTGATAACTGCCGCTGTCCCTTGTCCCGTTTCCAACGAGGACGACCCGCGATGACGACAGCCGCTCTCCTGACAGTCACCGGCGAAACCCGCCTCTATGTCGTGATTGGCGATCCCATCGCGCAGGTTCGCTCGACCCAACTTTACAACAGCCTTGCGGCAGAAGGCGGCCATGACGCGGTATTCGTGCCGCTACAATTCTCCGCCGAAACTTTTGAAACTGCCGTTTCCGCCCTGCGCATATTCAAGAACCTCGCCGGGATCATTCCGACGATCCCGCACAAGGCGCGCATGCTGGACATGGTGGACGAGGCCCGCCCCAGGGCGCAGATGGTCGGCGCGGTGAATTCGATTCGCGTCGAGCCGGACGGACGTTGGATCGGCGAGGCCTTCGACGGCGTGGGTTATGTCGAGGGACTGAAGGCCAGCGGCCACGATCCGAGAGGTAAGAGCGTGCAATTGCTGGGCGCCGGCGGGGCTGGCGCTTCGATGGCATTTGCGCTGGCCGAGGCCGGTGTCTCCCATCTGCGAATTTTCGATATCGACGGCGACAAGGCCGGCAAGGTGGCGGCCGGCCTGGCTGAACATTTCCCGGGGCTTGGCGTCGATCTGGGGCCGGCCGAACCGCAACGGGTCGATATCGTTGCCAACGCAACGCCGGTTGGAATGCAGCGGGAAGACCCGCTGCCGATCGATCCGGGCCTGCTGGTTGCGGGTCAGCTGGTCACCGACATGATCATGAAACCGCCCGTGACACCGCTGCTCGAAGCGGCTGCGGCGAAGGGATGCCCGACGGTCAGGGGGTATGAGGCGCTGCAAGGTCAGGCCTCTGCCAATATGGCCTTCTTCGGGTTCAATTGAGATAGGAAAACTTGCATGAGGAGGAACATTAGGCGACATTTGAATATAGAGTTTGCACTGACTTTCTTTCCGTTCCCTGCGCCGGGTCAGTGAGTAGAATAACTAGGGGCGCAATATACAAGACGCACAGAACTCCAGGAGGAAACAGACAATGCGTTCAATGCTTTCCAGATTTGTTATGCCGACGGCGGCGGGCCTTGCGGCTCTGACGCTGGCTTCGGCGGCACAGGCCGACAAGATCGTCCTTCATGGCGCCAGCCAGTTCGACGAGAACCATGCCTTTACCCGGCTGATGCGCAAGTTCGAACAGCTGACCAGGCTCTATTACAGTGGCGAGCATGAGCTCGAGTTCGTCATGCATCTGAACAGCGAACTGGGCCTGGAAAAGGACTATGTCGCTTACATGAACCAGGGTATTTCGGTCGACTACGCGGTCGCCTCGCCCTCGCATATGTCGACCTTCTCCAAGATGGCGACGCTGCTGGATCCGCCGATGCTGTATCGGGATGCGGGCCACTGGAGCAAGGTCCTTTCCGGTGACGTGCTGCAGCCCGTCGTCGACGACATCTACAAGCGTGCGGACATCCTGTTGCTGGGCTATGGCGGCGGCGGCGTGCGTCATCTGATCGTCAACAAGCCCGTGACCAACATGGCCGAAATCAAGGACGTGCCGATCCGTGTGATGGGTGCCCCGATTCAGACCAAGCTGTTCAACGCTTTCGGCATGGCGCCGAACGTGATCGCCTATTCGGAAGTCTATAACGCGATCCAGACCGGCGTCATCGACGCGGCCGAGAACGAAGCCGCGGGCATCCGCCAGATGAAGTTCTACGAAGTGGGCCCGAACATCTCGATGACGGCGCATTCGATCACGGTCCGTCCGCTGGCCATCAGCGGCAAGACTCTTCGTCGTCTGCCGGAAGATCTGCAGGCCGCGATCATCCAGGCCGGCAAGGACGCCGGCACCTACGGTCGTGTCATCGAGCTTACCGAAGGCGAAATCATCATGAAGGAGATGGAAGAGCAGGGTAAGCTGAAGGCGATCCCCTTCACCGAGCGCGAAAAGCTGATCGAAGCGGCCACGCCGGTGTTGAAAGAGTACTTCGCTGAGGTGGGCGCCGCCGACCTTTACACCGCGATCCAGGCGGTCAAGTAGCCTGACGCGGTTATACGAGAATAAACTGTTGCCGGCGGCCTTCGCGCCGCCGGCTTTTTTCCCATTAAGGTCAAGATCGTCTGGCTGCCGGTCGCGCAAGGGGGCGCAATGAAGAAGATACTCGACACATATTTTCGGTTCCTTAAGGTCCTGCTGACGGTCCTTATGGGCGTCCTGATCATCCCGGTAACGGTTCAGATACTTTCCCGCTATGTCGGGGTCATTCCACGCTACATCTGGACCGAAGAACTCGCAAGATTTTGTTTTATCTGGATTATCCTTGTCGGCTCGATGATTGCTGTGCGCGAAAACGAGCATTTCATGGTCGACCTGCTGCCCGAACCCAAGACCCAGCGCGGCAAGGCCATTTCGCTGATTCTCGTCGATTTCATGACTTTCCTGATGGCGATAGTCTTCGTCGTCTGGGGCCGGCCGCTGGTCGAATTCGGCTTGCTGCAAACCTCCGAGATGGCGGAACTGCCGATGGTCTACATCTACATGGCCTGGCCGATAGCCGGCGTCACATGGATACTGTTTCTGGCGGAACGAACCGTCAGTAATATCAAACTTTACAGGAGTGGTCTCCTATGACGGCGTGGGAAGTTCTGGGGATTATGCTGCCGCTGTTTATTTTTCTGGTCATAATCCGTGTACCGGTCGCCGTGTCGCTAGGCTTGGCGTGTGTTCCGATTTTTCTTCTGGAAGAACGCCTGACACCGTTCCTCCTCATGAACGAGATGTTCAAGTCATACAACGCATTCCTGTTGTTGGCGGTGCCATTCTTCCTGCTTGCGGCAAACATAATGAACGCAGCCGGAATCACCGACCGCCTGGTGCGGCTGTCGCGGGCGATGGTCGGCCATCTGCCGGGCGGACTGGGCCACGTCAACGTGGTCGTCAGCATGTTGTTTGCCGGCATCTCGGGTTCGTCGACGGCGGACGCGGCCGGTATCGGTTCGTTATTGATCCCGCAAATGAAAAAACAGGGCTATTCCACGAGCTTCGCGGTAGCGATCACGGCCTGTTCCTCGGTCATGGGCGTGGTCATCCCGCCGAGCATCCTGATGGTCGTCTGGGGCGGGCTGATGTCGGTCTCGATCGGCGGGCTGTTCCTGGCCGGCGTCGTACCCGGCATTTTGATTGCCGGATCGCAGATGCTGGCGGTTTATGTTTTTGCGAAGATCTATAACTACCCGATGTATTCGCGCTCCTCACTGAAGGAGTTCTTTCTTGCGGTCTTGCATGCGCTACCGCCCTTGATGACGCCGATGATCATCGTCGGCGGGATTGTCGGCGGCTTTTTCACACCGACCGAGGCGTCGGTTATTGCAGTGCTCTATTCGGTAGCCCTCGGCGGGCTGATCTACCGCACCATCGGCATAAACAACCTTCCGTCGATCCTCTACAACTCGGCGAAATTGGCATCGATTTCGCTTTTTTGTATCGGCACAGCATCGGCATTCGGTTGGGTATTGGCTTACTTCAAGATTCCGCTGGCGGTGGTCTCGTTCCTCGAGCCCTATGGTGTCGGGCCAACCAGTACCGGCCTGATCGTCGCCGGGTCGTTTCTGTTGATCGGGATGTTCATCGATGCCATCCCGGCGATTATCATCCTCGGTACCGTGTTGTGGCCCTTGGCCGAAACCTCGAGTATGCATCCCATACATTTTGCGATTATCGGGGTCATTTCCCTGGCTTTCGGCCTGGTGACACCGCCTTATGGGCTGTGCCTGCTGATCGCCTGCAAGATCGGCGATATCGAGATCAAGCGAGCCTTGCGGGACGTCGCAATCGTCCTGGCACCCATGTTCGTCGTCCTGTTGATCGTCATCTTTTTTCCGGAACTGATCTTGGCCCTGCCGAAGTTGCTGATGGCAAAGTTCATGTGACGTCGTCGAGTTGGAAGACGGGTGTAATGTATCGCGGTAGAGCAGAAAGAGGAGACCCGCGCGAATGAAGGTAATAGAGGGACTCCTGAAAGACGTGGCTCTGCCGCGCATGGCGCCCGTTCGCCAACTGTTCGACGGCACGGAGGAAAAGGACGTCGCGGGTGCCGTCTTGGCGGAGATCGCCAAACCCGGCATTGCCGAACGGATCCGCCCCGGCATGACGGTCGCCGTTGGCGTCGGCAGCCGCGGGCTGGCCGAACTGCCAACCCTGGTGCGCGCTACGGTCGAGGGGCTTCGTGCCCGAGGAGCAGAGCCGTTCATCGTACCCGCTATGGGAAGCCATGGCGGCGCCACGGATGAAGGCCAGGCGGCGCTCTTGGCCAAGCTTGGCGTGACGGCAGAAAGTGTCGGCTGCCCGATCCGCTCCTCCATGGGAACGGTTGAACTGGGTCGCCTGCCGAATGGCCTGCCGATTCTGATGGATCGGCTGGCGATGCAGGCCGACGGCATCGTCGTCATCAACCGCGTCAAGCCGCATACCAGCTTCTCCGGCGAGATCGAAAGCGGGCTCGCCAAGATGATCACGATCGGCCTGGGCAAGCAGCAGGGCGCGGAAAGCTGCCACGCGCAGGGCTTCGGCATGATGGCCGAGAACGTGGTCGAAATGGCCCGCATCAAGCTGGGTATAGCTCCGATCCTGTTCGGGATCGCCACCGTCGAGAATGCCTATGACCGTATTCGCCATACCGAGGCCGTCCCTGCCGAGGAAATTCTGGCACGCGAGCCGGAACTGCTACGCATGGCGAAGGCAAATATGCCGCGTGTCCTGTTCAACCCGCTCGATGTCCTTGTCGTGGACCTGATCGGCAAGGAATTCTCCGGCACCGGCGCCGACCCAAACATCACCGGCCGCCCCGGCACGCCTTATCTGAAAACCGAACTGGAAGTCGGCCGCCTGGTCTATCTCGCCCTGTCGCCGAAGAGCGGCGGCAATGCGACCGGCATGGGCCTGTGCGACGTCACCACTCGCGCCCTGTTCGACGGCGTCGACTTCGCCGCCACCTACGCCAACCACCTCACCTCGACCGTGCTTACCGGGGCGAAGGTTCCGATGATGATGGATAGCGACCGGCGGGCCGTACAGGCCGCGATCAAGACCTGCAATGCGCCGGACATGGGCCGGCTGCGCGTCGTGCAGATCCCC
>JAOUMF010000576.1 GCA_029881615.1 Alphaproteobacteria bacterium
ACCCTTTCGGGCACATCCTGACGCCTCCTGAACCGTTCCGTCTGCATATATCCCGACCCGGATTGCCCGAAGACCTTCCGAACCGTTCCACCTGCTGGCTTCCCGATCCACACTTCGTAAGGTCCGAAAACCTCTCGTTGTGCAAGTGAATATTGCTATCAATTTTAGATTAATGCAATAGAAAACTGGCGGAATTCTGCAATTTCTTGTGGATAATTTGGTGTTTAACTTGTGGATAACATGCGAGTTCTTGTGGATAACTCACCCGTTTCTTGGCTAACCCCGCTCCGCCCGCGGGGCGTGGCCGTAATGGGCCTTGTAGGCGCGCGAAAAATGGGCCGGCGTTGCGAAACCGCAGGCCAGCGCCACCTCCATCACCGGCAGTCGCGTTTGGCCGAGCAATATCCGGGCACGGCGCAGGCGCAAATCGAGATAATACCGGATCGGCGTACAGCCCAGGGCACGGTGAAACAAACGTTCAAGCTGGCGTTCCGACATCCCGGAGATGCGGGCGAATTCCCGGGACGCCAGCGGTTCCTCGAGATTTTCCTCCATCGCCGTGATCACCGCCTCAAGCTTGGGATCGGCGACACCCAGACGTTGCCCCAGCGCCATGCGTTGCGCATCCTCGGCCGGGCGGATGCGCTCATGGATGAATTGTTCCGATATATCGACGGCAAGATTATGCCCGAACCGCAACCCTATCAAATGCAGCATCATATCCAGCGCCGCCGTGCCGCCGGCACAGGTAAGGCGCCCGCGGTCGGTCTCGAACAGGCTGGTACGGCAGTCCACCTTCGGAAAATCCTCGGCGAAGGCGTCGCGCCATTCCCAATGCACGGTGGCGCGATGGCCATTCAGCAGCCCCGCGCGCGCCAGCAGCCAGGCGCCGGTATCCAGCGCCCCCATCGTGGTTCCCGCCACCGCCAACCGGCGAAACCAGGCGCCGGTGGCGCTATCCAACGTCGCCAGGGGCTCATGGCTCGCACAGACAAACAGGGTGGACAGGCGCGGACTGTCGGCGATCGAACCCTCGGCCAGCACGGCCATGCCGTTGCTGGCCTCGACCGGCGAACCGTCTCTCGAAAAGACCCGCCAGCGGAAAAGCTCTCGCCCGCTGATCAAATTGGCTACACGCAGCGGTTCCAATGCCGAGGAAAAGGCCAGCATGGAAAATCTGGGCACGAGGAAGAAACCGATCGTCACCGGCCCCTGCCCCCCGCCACTGCCGGTTGATTGATCCAATTCCGCCTCCGTTGATGTCGGAAAACATCATACCACAGTCGGAAAAACAAAAATATCCCGGAATTTTATCCACCAATATGCGCCGAACGCGGCAAGCGGGCCGCCCACAAACGCCTACAAGAGAGGGTCGAATGAATACCGACGTCATCATCAGCTGCGCGGTCACCGGTTCCGGCGATTCGGTCGGCAAGCATCCCGCCATCCCGGTCACCCCGGAACAGATCGCCAATGCCGCCATCGAGGCCGCGAAGGCCGGCGCCGCCGTCGCCCATTGCCATGTACGCGAGCCCGAGACCGGCAAGCCCAGCCGTCGGGTGGAACTTTACGAGGAAGTGGTGCAGCGCATCCGCGCCAGCGGGACCGACGTCATCATCAACCTCACCGCCGGCATGGGCGGCGACTATGTACCCGATCCCGACGACCCCACCAAGGGCGCACCCGGCACCGACCTGGTCAATGCCACCGAGCGCCTGGCCCATGTGGAGAAGATCAAGCCGGAAATCTGCTCGCTCGATTGCGGCTCGCTGAATTTCGGTGAGAGCCTGTATATGAGCACCCCGCCGATGCTGCGCCAGATGGCCAAGCGCGTCCAGGAACTGGGCGTGAAGCCGGAACTGGAAGTCTTCGAGATGGGCCATCTGCGGTTCGCCAACCAGTTGGTCGCCGAAGGGCTGGTGGATGCCCCGCCGCTCTATCAGATCTGCCTGGGCATTCCCTGGGCGCTGGGCGCGGATCCCGACACCATGCGCCTGATGCGCGACAATTTGCCGGCGGGCGCGAACTGGTTCTCGTTCGGCATCGGCCGCACGCAAATGCCGATGGCGGCAACCGCGGCCATCCTGGGCGGCAATGTCCGTGTTGGGCTGGAGGACAATCTCTATCTCGACAAAGGCGTCTTCGCCAGCAACGGCCAGTTGGTCGAGCGCGCGAAGGAAATCGTCCGCCTGCTGGGCGGCCGCACGCTGACACCGGGCGAGGCACGCGAAAAACTGGGCCTCAAGCCCATCAACTGATCCGCACGGGAATACACACATGACGGAAATCAAGACTGTCGCCATCGTCGGCACCGGCGTTATCGGTGCCGGCTGGGCCACCCGCTGCCTGGCGCGCGGCATCGATGTGGTGGCCACCGACCCTGGCCCGGACGCGGAAGCAAAGCTGCGCGCGTCCCTGGATAACGCAAGGCCCGCGGCCGAGAAGCTCTATGGCTCGCCGGACGTAAAGCCGGGAACGCTGACCTTCGTCGCCACCGTCGCGGAAGCG
>JAOUMF010000040.1 GCA_029881615.1 Alphaproteobacteria bacterium
TAACCGAGGCGGCTCAGGCGGAAGAAATCGCCGAAAACACCGACAAGCCAGCGGACGACGCGGGCGATGCCGGTGAAGTCGAGACGAAGGAATAACGGTGATGAAAAGCAAGGTCATCAACCTCGAAAACAAGGCCGCGGGCGATATCGATCTCGCCGACGAGATCTTTGGCGTCGATGTCCGTAAGGATCTCCTGGCCCGGATGGTGAATTGGCAGTTGGCCAAGCGCCGTGCCGGCACCCATAAGGTCAAGACGCGCGGTGAGATCAGCGGCACCACCCGCAAGCAGTTTCGCCAGAAGGGTACTGGCCGGGCCCGTCAGGGTTCGAACCGGGTAACCCAGTTCCGCGGCGGTGGCACGGTATTCGGGCCGGTCGTTCGCGACCATTCGCACAAGTTGCTGAAGAAGGTTCGTAAACTGGCGCTTAAATCGGCTCTTTCGGCCAAACAGGCCGAGGGCAAGCTGGTGATTATCGACGAAGCCACCCTTAAGGCACCCAGAACCAAGGATCTGGTTGGTTGTCTCGGCAAGTTGGGTTGGCAGGATGTGCTGGTCGTAGGCGGCGCGGAGATTGATGCCAATTTCCAGAAGGCGGCGTCGAACATTCCGCATCTCGACGTTCTGCCAAGCCAGGGCGCCAATGTTTATGACATTCTTCGCCGGGATACTCTTGTGCTGACGAAGGAAGCGGTCCAGAACCTGGAGGCGCGACTTAAATGAGTTGGAAATATTTCAATCGGTCCAAACCGAACAGCGAGCGGCTTTATGAAGTGCTGCGCGCGCCGGTCGTAACCGAAAAGGCGACGTTGGCCTCGGAACATAATCAGGTTGTTTTCCGGGTGGCGCTCGATGCCACCAAGTTTGAAATCCGGGCGGCAGTCGAGAGTTTGTTCAAAGTAAAGGTCGAGGCCGTTAACACCCTGCGTGTAAAGGGCAAGACCAAGCGGTTCCGCGGGCATCTTGGCAAGCGGAACGATTTCAAGAAAGCGATGGTTACTCTGGCCGAAGGCCAATCCATCGATGTGACGACGGGGCTCTGATACCATGGCGTTGAAAAATTTCAATCCGGTTACGCCCAGCCTTCGCAACCTGGTGCTGGTCGATCGTTCCGACCTGTACAAGGGGCGCCCGGTCAAGGCATTGACCGAGGGGCTTACCAAGAAGGGTGGCCGTAACAACCAGGGGCATATCACCGCGCGTCGGCGTGGTGGCGGGCACAAGCGGCGTTATCGCATTGTGGATTTCCGTCGCATCAAATTCGACGTATCGGCGACGGTGGATCGGATCGAGTATGATCCCAACCGGACTGCGTTTATCGCGTTACTGCGATATGACGACGGTGAGTTAAGCTACATTCTGGCGCCGCAGCGGCTGAAAGTTGGCGACAAGGTGATTTCCGGCGAGCGTACTGACGTGAAGCCCGGGAATGCCATGCCTCTGTCGAGCATCCCTGTTGGAACGATCGTCCATAATGTGGAGCTGAAATCCGGCAAGGGCGGTCAGATCGCTCGTTCCGCCGGAACGTATGTTCAGCTTGTTGGTCGTGATGCGGGTTACGCGCAGATCAAATTGTCGTCGGGCGAACTCCGCATGGTACGCGGTGAGTGCATGGCGACGATCGGTGCGGTTTCGAACCCGGACCAGTCGAACATCAAGCTCGGTAAAGCGGGCCGCAAGCGTTGGCTGGGCAAACGCCCGTCGGTGCGCGGTGTCGCAATGAACCCGGTCGATCATCCGCATGGTGGTGGCGAAGGCCGCACTTCGGGTGGCCGGCATCCGGTCACCCCTTGGGGCAAGCCGACCAAGGGTCGCAAGACCCGGAGCAACAAGAAAACCGATTCGCTGATTATTCGGCGTCGGCATCGCAAGAAGTAGGAGGGCGTCACCTTGGCACGCTCGGTATGGAAAGGGCCGTTTATCGACGGCTATCTGCTGAAAAAGGCGGAGGCCGCGCATACGGCCGGCCGTAACACGGTAATCAAGACCTGGTCGCGCCGTTCGACCATCTTGCCGCAGTTCGTCGGCTTGACGTTCGGCGTTTACAATGGGCGCAAGTTTCTGCCTGTTCTCGTAACCGAGAACATGGTGGGTCATAAGCTGGGTGAGTTTTCGCCCACCAGGACCTACTACGGGCATGCGGCCGACAAGAAGTCGAAGAGGCGTTGATCGATGGGTAAGCCAGCACGCGAAAGAACACTCGCCGATAATGAGGCGAAGTCGTTTTCGAAACTTATGAGGACCAGCCCGCAAAAGCTGAACCTCGTGGCGCAGTTGATTCGTGGCAAATCCGCGGATCGGGCCCTCGCCGACCTGACCTTCTCCAAGCGCCGCATCGCCGGTGAGGTGAAGAAGGTGCTTCAATCCGCGATCGCCAATGCCGAGAACAACCATCAGCTTGATGTCGACCGGCTTTATGTCAAGGAAGCGACAGTGGGCAAGCAGTTTACGGTAAAACGTTTTCGTGCCCGCGCTCGTGGTCGTGGCGCCCGGATCGTCAAGCCGTTCAGCAACCTGACTGTAATCGTGCGTGAGCGCGAGGAGACTGAATAATGGGTCAAAAAGTCAATCCGATCGGGCTGCGTCTCGGTATCAACCGGACCTGGGATTCGCGCTGGTACGCGGACAAGGGATATGGCGATCAGCTGCACAAGGACATCAAGCTGCGTGCGTATATCGAGGATCGTCTTGCCCAGGCAGGTGTTTCCAAGGTAGTGATCGAGCGTCCGGCCAAGAAGGCGCGGGTAACGATTTACAGCGCCCGTCCGGGTGTGGTTATCGGCAAGAAAGGCGCGGATATCGAGAAGCTTCGCCAGGACGTGATGAAAATCACCGGCGGCGACGTTACGCTCAATATCGTTGAAGTCCGCAAGCCGGAGATCGACGCCAAGCTCGTGGCAGAGAACATCGCGCAGCAGCTGGAACGTCGTGTTGCTTTTAGGCGGGCCATGAAGCGGGCCGTGCAGTCGGCCATGCGCCTGGGTGCGCAGGGTATCCGTATCAATTGCGGTGGCCGGTTGGGTGGCGCGGAAATCGCGCGTACCGAATGGTATCGCGAAGGTCGGGTTCCGCTGCACACGCTGCGTGCCGACATCGATTATGGCACTGCGCGTGCGAACACGACCTACGGCACCTGCGGTGTAAAGGTGTGGATTTTCAAAGGCGAAATCTTGGGCCACGATCCGATGGCGCAAGACAAGCGTGCGCAGGAACAGCAGCAGGGCCGTTAAGGTCAGGCTTGTATGAAGCAGGTAAACGGGACGATTCGAAATGCTTAGTCCGAAGAGAACAAAGTTTCGCAAGCAGCATAAAGGCCGTATTCACGGCAATGCCAAGGGCGGAACAGAATTGAATTTTGGCAGTTATGGCCTTAAGGCCATGACCACCGGACGCATCACCGCGCGCCAGATTGAGGCCGCGCGGCGTACGATCACACGCCATGTCCGCCGCGTCGGCAAGGTGTGGATCCGCGTCTTCCCGGATGTGCCTGTCAGCAGCAAGCCCGCCGAAGTCCGTATGGGCAAGGGCAAGGGCTCGCCGGAATTCTGGATGTGCCGCATTAAGCCGGGCCGCATCATGTTTGAAATGGAAGGCGTTGACGGGGCGACCGCCAAGAGAGCCTTTGAATTGGCCGCGGCCAAGCTTCCGGTGCAGACACGGTTTGTCACCCGGCTTGGTCTGGAGGGTTGATGTGATGAAATCCGCTGATTTACGTCAGAAATCTGACGATGAGTTGAAGGGCGAGTTGATCGGTTTGCGCAAGGAGGCGTTTAATCTGCGTTTCCAGCGGGCGACCGGACAGCTTGAGAACACGGCGCGGGTCGGCCAGGTGCGGCGCGATATTGCGCGGATCAAAACGATCCTTACCGAGAAGCGCAAGGCTTCCTAGGAGATACGGGACGATGCCAAGGCGAACAGTGCAGGGCACGGTAGTGTCCGATGCCGCGGAAAAAACAATTTTGGTGATGGTTGAGCGCCGGGTGCGCCATCCCGTCTACAAGAAGTTTATTACGCGATCGAAGAAATACATGGCCCATGATGAGGGCAACAGCGCGAAAATGGGCGACGTGGTGCGTATCCGCGAATGCCGGCCGCTTTCCAAGCGGAAGTGCTGGGAACTGGTGAGCGAATCGGCCGCGGAGGCCAAGGAGTAACGACATGATTCAGATGCAGACTAATCTGGATGTGGCCGACAACTCCGGCGCTAAGCGGGTGCAGTGCATCAAAGTACTGGGCGGTGCTAAGCGGCGGACGGCGGGTGTAGGCGATGTGATCGTCGTATCCGTCAAGGAAGCCATTCCCCGCGGCCGCGTCAAAAAGGGCGAAGTCCTGCAGGCGGTGATCGTTCGGACGGCGAAGGAAATTCATCGCCAGGACGGCACCTCGATCCGGTTCGACCGCAACGCGGCCGTTCTGATCAACAAGCAGGGCGAACCGATCGGTACGCGAATTTTTGGCCCGGTGACGCGCGAGCTCAGGGCGAAGAATTTCATGAAGATTATCTCGCTGGCGCCCGAAGTCCTGTAAGGGGCCGGGTGGAAACAGGTGCTGGAATGGCAGTGAAAATGAAAATTAGGAAAGGCGACCGAGTGGTCGTGCTGACCGGAAAAGACAAGGGCAAGACCGGTTCGGTCCTTCGGGTGAGTCCGAAGGAAGAACGCGTGGTCGTGCAGGGCGTCAATATCGTCAAGCGTCACACCCGGGCTGACCGGGCCAACGCTGGCGGTATCATCGACAAGGAAGCCTCGTTGCACGTGTCGAACGTCGCCCATGTCGATCCCAAGACGGGGAAACCCACGCGCGTCGGCTATAAGTTCACCGAGCCCAAGGGCAAAGGTGAAAAACCGGCCAAGATCCGTTTCGCCCGGGGGTCGGGCGAAGTGATCGACAGTTGAGTGAGGACAAGCTGATGACAGCTCGTTTGCAGGAAGTTTACGTAAAGACGTTGAAGCCCGCGTTGATCTCGGAATTCGGGTATAAGAGCCCGATGGAGGCGCCCAAGATTACGAAAATCGTAATTAACATGGGTATGGGTGAAGCCGTTGCTGATGCCAAGAAGATCAACAGCGCGGTCAACGACATGACTTTGATTGCCGGCCAGAAACCGGTGGTCACCAAGGCGAAGAATTCAATCGCGACCTACAAGCTTCGCGAGGGTATGCCGATCGGTGTCAAGGTGACGCTGAGAGGTACCCGGATGTATGAATTTCTCGACCGGCTCGTCACGATCGCGCTGCCGCGTGTGCGTGACTTCCGCGGTATTCCGGGGAACAGCTTCGATGGCAATGGGAACTATTCCATGGGCTTGAAAGAGCAGATTGTGTTTCCCGAAATCGATTATGACAAGGTCGACGCAATTCGTGGCATGGACATCGTCATCGTGACGACGGCCAGGACGGATGCGGAAGCCAAGGCCCTGCTCAAGGGCTTCGAAATGCCCTTTGTGAATTGAACGGGCGCACGGAGTACGGAAATGGCTAAGAAAAGCGCCACCGAGAAAAATGCAAGGCGTCAGCGTCTTGCGGCGAGATTTGCGAATAAGCGCGCGGCGCTGAAGGCGATCGTTATGGATCGTTCCTTGGCACCGGAAGAGCGGTTTGAAGCGCAGCTTAAGCTCAATGAGCTGCCGCGCAACGGAGCCGCCGTGCGGGTCCGTAATCGTTGTGAAGTTTCGGGACGTCCCCGGGGCTTCTATCGAAAGTTCAAGATGTCGCGTATTGCGCTTCGCGAGCTTGGGTCACTGGGCCGGATCCCCGGCCTCGTAAAGTCGAGCTGGTAAGGGAGGGCCGGGGCAATGTCTATGTCTGATCCCCTTGGGGATATGCTCACCCGCATCCGTAATGGTCAGCGGGCCAATAAATCGATCATCACGGTGCCGGCTTCCAAGCTGCGTAGCAACGTTCTTGACGTGCTGCAGCGCGAGGGCTTCATCCGCGGCTATAGCTGGGCGGAAATCCGCAGCGGTATTGCCGAATTGACGGTCGAACTGAAATACAGCGAAGGTCAGCCGGTGATCCGAGAGATCAGCCGGGTGTCCAAGCCGGGCCGCCGCGTGTATGCGGGAATCAAGAAGCTGCAACCGATTTATAACGGTTTGGGCGTCGCGATCCTGTCGACACCGCGCGGTGTCATGTCGGATAGCGAAGCGCGCGCGGCCAATGTTGGCGGCGAAGTTCTTTGCCAGGTATTCTAGGAGCAGATCATGTCCAGAATTGGCAAAAATCCGGTTGAGGTCCCCAGCGGTGTGGAAATTTCCATCGTCAATGACCTTCTGACCGCGAAAGGAAAGAACGGTGTCCTGACGGTCCCGCTGCATGAAGCCGTAGAGGTCAAGCAGCAGGACGGGACGATAGTCGTCAGCCCACGCGAGGGTGCCGCGGCAGCCCAGAAGATGTGGGGCACGATGCGTAGCATGATTAATAACGCTGTTGTGGGCGCGTCCGAGGGTTTTACGGTTCGGCTGGAAATCAACGGTGTGGGCTATCGTGCCGCGGTGCAGGGCAGCAGCCTGAACCTTCAGTTGGGTTATAGTCACGACATCAATTATCCGATTCCCCAGGGAATCTCGGTAAAATGCGAGCGGCCGACCCTGATTGAGATTTCAGGGGCAAACAAGCAGCAGGTTGGGCAGTTCGCCAGTGAAATCCGCGCCTTCCGCAAACCCGAACCCTACAAGGGCAAGGGCGTCAAGTACGAGAACGAGACGATCGTACGCAAAGAAGGCAAGAAGAAGTAAGGGCTACGGCAATGCTGAGTACAAAGGAATTGTTCGAGCGTCGTGCGCGGCGAACCCGATATCAGATTCGCAAGCGCGCGAACGGACGTCCGCGGTTGTCGGTATTTCGTTCGGGGCTGCATATCTACGCCCAGATTATCGACGACGGCCAAGGGAAGACCCTGGCGGCCGCGTCGTCGGTCGAAAAAGATATGCGCAAGAAGCTGAAGAAGGGTGGCAACAAGGACGCCGCCGCGGAAATCGGTAAATTGATCGCTGAACGCGCCAAGAAAGCTGGTGTTACCGAGGTCGTGTTCGACCGTGGTGCCTATGCTTTCCACGGCAGGGTCAAGGCCCTGGCCGATGCGGCGCGCGAAGGCGGATTGAGTTTCTAACGGGGGCCGGAACAAATGGCACGGACACCAAGGGACAATCGCGCGCAGCGCGAAGAGCCCGATCTGATTGAAAAGCTGGTTGGCATCAACCGCGTCGCCAAGGTGGTTAAGGGGGGTCGTCGTTTCGGCTTCGCCGCCATCATGGTCGTCGGTGATGGCAAGGGACGTGTGGGCTTCGGCGCCGGTAAGGCGCGTGAGGTTCCCGAGGCGATCCGCAAGGCCACTGAGAACGCCCGTAAATCCATGGTGCGTATCCCGCTTCGCGAGGGGCGGACCCTGCATCATGACATCAAGGGCCGCTATGGCGCGGGCCGGGTTGTCATGCGCAATGCGCCTCCGGGGACCGGGGTTATCGCCGGTGGCCCAATGCGTGCGGTTTTTGAAGCCCTCGGGGTTCAGGACGTTGTCGCCAAGTCGATTGGCAGCTCAAACCCGCATAACATGATCAAGGCCGCATTCGACGGGCTTAATAAATGCATGTCGCCGCGGGCGGTCGCATCCAAGCGCGGCAAGAAGATTGGTGATATCGTTGGGCGGCGCGAAGGCGACGCGCCCGTGAAGGAGGCCGTCGATGGCTAAATCAGGCAAGGCGACCCTCAGGGTCACCCAGATTCGTAGCGCCATTCGCCGCCCTGAAGATCAGGGTGCCACGCTGCGCGGGCTGGGCCTGGGCAAGATGAATCGAACCCGCGAATTGGAGGATACCCCTTCGGTTCGTGGAATGATAAACAAGATCAAGCACCTGGTGCGCGTCGAGGGTGAGGGCTGAACGCCCGTCATTCCGATAGTACAAGTAGTCTTAAGGAACAGGTCAGATGAAGCTCAATCAGCTTTCAGACAATCCCGGCGCCCATAAAAGCCCGACCCGTGTCGGTCGCGGTATCGGGTCCGGCAAGGGCAAGACCGGCGGCCGTGGCGTCAAGGGGCAGAAGTCCCGCAGTGGCGTGGCGATCAAGGGATTCGAAGGTGGCCAGATGCCGGTTTACCGGCGGATGCCGAAGCGCGGTTTTACGAATATCTTCCGCAAGGAATACGCGGTGGTTAATCTCGGCCGGCTGCAGCAGGCGATCGATGAAAAACGGGTTGATGCCAAGAATACAATCGATACGGCGGTTCTGATTGCTGCTGGTCTGGTTGGTCGGCGCGTTGGCGACGGCGTGCGGATCCTTGCAAAAGGTGAACTGAAGACCAAAGTAACCATTGAGGTTGCGGGTGCTTCGAAAGCCGCGATCGAGGCGGTCGAAAAAGCTGGCGGTAAAGTCGTGCTGCCAGAAGTCAAAGTCAAACCTGAAGGCAAAAAGGCCGCAAAGGGCAAGGCGAAAGAAGCCACAGCCGATAAAGCCAAAGCTGATAAAGCCAAGGCGGCCGAGACCGAGGAATCCCCGACCGGGGACAACTGAGCATAGACGCCGGCGTCGCCGGGCAGGGATTGTATAAATGGCTTCAGCCGCTGAACAATTAGCCGCCAATTTTAATTTTGGTGCCTTTAGCAAGGCTACGGAACTCAAGAAGCGCCTTTGGTTTGTCCTGGGCGCTCTGGTTGTCTACCGTCTCGGCACTTACATCCCGATGCCGGGCATCAATCCCGTCGCGCTGAAGGAAATTTTTTCCAATCAGGCGGGCGGCATTGTCGGTATGTTCGACGTGTTTGCAGGTGGCGCGCTCAGCCGTATGACGATCTTCGCGCTCAATGTGATGCCGTACATTTCGGCGTCGATCATCATGCAGTTGATGACCGCAGTTGTTCCGGCCATCGAAGAGCTGAAAAAAGAAGGCGAAACCGGCCGCAAGAAAATCAACCAGTACACCCGTTATCTGACGGTGGTGCTGGCGACGGTTCAAGGTTATGGCATTGCGGTAGGGCTTGAAAGCAGCGGTTCCGTGGTGATCAACCCGGGTCTTATGTTCGAGATCTCGACGGTGATTACCGTGGTCGGTGGCACCATGTTCCTGATGTGGCTGGGCGAGCAGATCACCCAGCGCGGCGTCGGAAATGGCATCTCGCTGATTATTTTCTCGGGTATCGTGGCCAATCTTCCCTCGGCACTAGCGCAGACGTTCGAGCAAGGCCGGACCAATGTGTTGCCGACTTTGCTGATTGTCTTCCTGCTCTTCATGTCGGTCGCGGTCGTTGCCTTTATCGTGTTTATCGAGCGGGCGCAGCGGCGTATCGTGGTGCAATATCCAAAACGTCAGGTCGGCAATCGTATGTTCGGCGGCGAGTCGTCGCATATGCCGTTGAAGCTCAACACCGCCGGCGTTATTCCCCCGATTTTCGCAAGCTCGCTTTTGCTCATGCCCGCAACTTTCGCAGGATTTAGCGGGGGTGGAACCGGTGTTGGAGGTGACTTGCTTGGGCAGATCACGGCTTATCTTGGCCGTGGACAGCCGGGATATATAATTGCCTATGTGACGCTGATTGTATTT
>JAOUMF010000577.1 GCA_029881615.1 Alphaproteobacteria bacterium
CATAAGAATGGCGCCGGCAGCCTATGGGCGGTATTTCCATAAACGCATGCAAAGTCTTTCCGCACGCCTGCTTGTTTTGACAATTTTCTTCGTCATGTTGGCCGAAGTGTTCATTTTCGTGCCTTCAGTGGCCAAGTTCCGAGTCGACTGGCTGAACGCACGCATGAATGCGGCGCATCTGGCGATGCTGGCCTTCGACGCCGCACCGGACCGCGCCGTGGGCGAAATGCTGAAAACAGAGCTTCTAAGCCAGGTCGGCGCGCGTAACGTGCTGGTGCGACGCGGTGGCACCCAACTGGTTCTCGACGGTGCCGCGCCGACACATGTGGATGCGACCTTCAATCTTGCCGGTCAAGGGCCGTGGGCAATCGTGTTCGACGCTCTCGATGTCTATTTTCAGACCGGAAACAGGGTAATCCGAGTGCTCTCGCCTTCACCGGCCAATCCGGCGATTGAAATAGAGATGGTGCTGGACGAGGCACCGATGCGTCGAGATATGCTGGGTTTCGGCTGGCGTATTTTCATGCTGTCGGTGGTGATTTCGCTGTTTACCGCCCTGCTCGTCTACCTGTCGCTTCACTGGCTGCTGGTAATGCCGATGAGGCGGATTACCGAGAGCATGACGGCATTCAGCGAGAAGCCGGAAGATGCCCGCCGCATCATCCAACCCAGCGGGCGTGGCGACGAGATCGGGAGGGCCGAACGACAGCTGGCCACCATGCAAAGCGGCTTGCGCGCGGCCCTTACACAGAAGGCCCATCTGGCGGCCTTGGGCACCGCGGTGGCCAAGATCAACCACGATCTGCGCGGCGCCCTGTCGTCGGCGCTACTGGTTTCCGACCGTCTTGAAGAGAGCGAAGACCCCGAAGTTCGCAAACTGGCGCCGACCGTCATTGCCTCCATCGAGCGCGCGGTCGCGCTCTGTGGTCAGACCCTCGACTATGCCGGGGCCGACGAAAAGACGATCAAACGCCAGCGGTTCCCATTGCATCCGCTGGTCGACGAAATCAAGGCCATGGTGGAAGCGGCGGAAGATAGCACGATCGCGCTCGAAAATCGCACCCTCGACGCCCTTTATGTCGATGGCGACCGGGACCAGATATTCCGGATTCTTCATAATCTCTGCCGCAATGCCGCCGAGGCGGGTTCGACCAGAATAATCGTCGCCGCCAACCCGGCGGCGGACGGCGTAAAAATCGATATTCACGACAACGGCCCCGGCCTGCCGCCCCGCGCACAGGAAAAATTATTTCAGCCCTTCGAAGGCTCGGCGCGAGCGGGCGGGACAGGATTGGGGCTGGCCATTGCACGCGAACTGGCCGAGGGGCATGGCGGCAGCCTAGAGCTGATATCAACCGACGCCGGCGGCACCCTGTTTTGCCTGTCCCTGCCCCTGGATACGGACAACCGAAATATGCCAGGGCCGGCGAACGGCTAAATCCATTACCATCCCGGGCTCAACCCGCCCTGTTCAATCCAGCTGCAGAACAAGCCCCTTGAGGTAACCCGATTCCGGCAGGAAGGGGTGCAGGGGATGATCGGGCGCTGCGTCCGCGCGCCGCAATATCCGCGCCGACCGGTTGGCGTCAGCCAGGGTCTTGCGCATTTGCTCGTCGAACAGTTCCGCCGTCATATGATGCGAACATGAGGCTACAAACAGATAGCCCCCTGGCGCCGTCAACCGGGTCGCAAGACGCATCATTTTTCGATAGGCCTTAACGCCGGACTTCAAATCCTTCTTCGATTTCACGAAGGCTGGAGGATCGGCGACAACCACCCCATAACGGGCATCCAGGGTGGCCAGCCGTTCCATTTCATTAAAGGCATCGGCCTTGATGAAGCTGCAACGATCCACGCAGCCGTTCAATTCCGCCGCCTGTTCCGCCAGCGCCAGCGCCGATGCGGACTTGTCCACCGCCGTTACCGATTCTGCCCCCGCCATGGCCGCGGGGAGCGCAAAACCACCGGTATGGCTGTATACGTCCAGCACCTTTGCGCCGCGTGACAGCGAGGCCATAAAGCGGCGATTATCGCGCTGGTCAAAAAACCAGCCGGTCTTCTGCCCACCGGTCAGATCGGCGAGAAAACGAACGCCGTATTCGGACAATTCGACCGGCGCGGCAAGATCGCCGTTAACCGTCTCAACCGCACTGTCCAGCCCTTCCAGCTTGCGCACCGCACTATCATTGCGCAGTACGATGGCGGTTGGCGACAGAACATCTTCCAGCGCCGTCAGAACCGGTTCGCGGAGCTGTTCCATAAGCGCGGTATTGAATTGCACCGACAACACATCGCCAAACCGGTCGATGACGAGACCGGGCAGGCCATCCGCCTCGGCATGGACCAGCCGATAGAACGGGGCGTCGAACAGTCGCTCGCGCAGTTCCAGGCACTGCCGCAACCTTGCCGCCATCCAGGCGGTATCGATCGCGGTTTTCGGTCTGCGGTCGATCAACCGGGCGGCAATCAGCGAATGAGGGTTGAACCCGGCAACGCCGACA
>JAOUMF010000578.1 GCA_029881615.1 Alphaproteobacteria bacterium
GGCCCCCGCATTTGTTCACGCGGGGGCCGGTTCGTTACGTCATGTCAAGAATTACGGCAGCCATCAGCGCAACAGCTTGTTTTCCCATTTGCCATCGGCGCCGACTGTGTTGACACTGTAGATACCGCCAACATCGCCGTTCTTGTCAAAATCGACATTACCCGACGCGCCCTCGTAATTGATGTCCTTGCCGGCGGCGATCAGCGCCTTGGCCTTTTTCCACTCGCCCGGCCGGATAACCTCGCCCGGGGCGTTGGCGACAGCACGCAGTGCGGCGCTAATCTTGGAACGGTCGGCGGAACCGGCCTTCTCTATCGCCAGCGCCATCAGGAAGGATGCGTCATAGCCATGCGCCACGTAAGGCGCCTGCGGGTTTCCGCCACCCGCCGAAAAGGCGGCAGCGAACAACTTGTAAGATTCGTCGCCGTAATCCGAAGCCGACTGCGTGATCGAAATGTTGCCGCGCAAAGTGTCGGCGCCGATCTGGTCGATTACCGACTGGTCGAACATGCCATCGGCGGCATAGAACTTGCCGAACAGGCCGTTTTCGAGGCTGTTGCGGATAATGGTGATACCACTGGAACCGTAATAGGCGAAGACGGCAAGCGCTTCTGCCCCGCCCTTGGCCATTGTCGCCAGTTCAGACCGGTAAGACGGCTTGTCAGGTTCATGCGCCTGGTTAGCGGTGACGGTTCCGCCCATCGCCGCGAATTCGCGCGCGAATACCGCCGCCAGGCCGGCATTGTAGTCGTCATTGGCGTAGGTCATGGCGACCTTGGTGATGCCGGAGCTCTTGACCAGTTTGGCCAGGGCCAGGCCCTGATAGGCATCGGACGGCGCCACGCGGAACACCAGGTCGTTATCCGCGAGATCGGTGATGGAGGGCGCGGTCGCCGAGTCGGAGACGCTGACCACGCCGGCCGGAATGGTGACCGACTGGACCATGCCGTTGGTGGCGCCGGAACAGCTGGCGCCAATCACGGCGACGACCTGCTCGACGTTCACGATCTTGTTGCCGGCATCGACGCCCGCCTTGGGATCGCAGGCCGAGTCGCCGAGGACCAGCCTGTAGGTGTCGCCATTGAACAGGCCACCCTGATCATTGACGTCCTTGGCGGCGAGGTTACGGCCGTCGACGATCGCCGCGACCAGTTCTGCGATCGGGCCGGTTACGCCGCCGACCGAGCCGACCTTGACCTCGCCGGCCTGGACGGCCGGCGCGGCAAGCGCGATGGCCGCGGCGGCAAGCGTCGTTTTGCTTATGAAGCGCATTGGATTTACTCCCTGTTGACTATTTTCCCAGCATTGTGGGCTACGATAGGGTTATCTTGACCGCCCGCGACGGAATGTCAACAGGATGCCAAGGGCATGCGGTTAGCTGGCATCCCCGCCAGCGGATTCCCCGGTTCGGGCAGTCGATTTCAACCGCTGTTCGGGGAAGATTCCCTGCGGGAATTTCTGCAACACAATCTGCAGCACCAGGCCGATCAGGAATATCCGGATATAGGCGGTGCGAATCGCCAGGTCGTCAGGCAGCCGGGTTGTCAGGATTTCCGTCGCCGACCAGATCGCCCACATCATGAACGCGCCCAGGATGGCGCCTTTATTGCTGGCGCTGCCGCCAACAACCAGCATCACCCAGACCAGGAATGTGGCGGTCAGGGGGTCGGTCGCGTTTGGCCCGATGAATTTCAGGTAGTGCGCGGTATAAGCTCCGGCCAGCGCCATCAGCATGCAGCCAAAGACAAAACCTTCCATACGGAATCTGGCGACGTTCTTGCCGGCCGCGCGGGCCGCCGGCTCGTTTTCGCGAATCGCGGTCATGACCCGGCCCCAAGGCGATTTGCGGGCGGTCTCCAGCGCCAGATAGATCACCGCCACGGTGATCAGCACCATGGCCAGAAAGGCCAGATGGTTCCAGGGCTCGGGCAGGTTTTCGAAGGGTTTCGGTACTTGCGATACACCTCTGGGACCATTTGTCGCCCAGGTCTCGTTCTTCAGTATCAAACGGAAGATTTCAGCGATGCCGATTGTGGCGATCGCCAGATAGTCGCTACGCAGCCTGAGGCAGATTCGACCCACCGCCCAGGCGAGCATACCCGCCACCAGTACCGCGGCAATGAAAGCGACCCAGTAGGGCATTTCGTATCCGCCGAGATGGCGCGCCGTGGGCGCGGTCGTCAGGATGGCGCTGACATAGGCGCCGATGGCGTAAAACCCTGCAATGCCGGCATTGAAGAGCCCGGTAAAGCCCCACTGGATGTTCAGGCCCAGCGTCAGAATCGCATAGATTCCGCCCATGGTAAGGAGGGAAATGACATAGAGGAAGATGCCGTAGGACTGGTCCATTTCAGTATACCTTTCCCCGGAATAATCCGCTGGGCCGCCATATCAGCATGGCGACCATGATCGCGAAGGCAACACCCGCCTTGTAGCCAGGATTCAGCAACGGCTCGGTTCCGATCCATGGGTATGAGGACAGTTCTTCGGCCAGCCCGAT
>JAOUMF010000580.1 GCA_029881615.1 Alphaproteobacteria bacterium
GGCGCCGACCTTGCCAACCTTGCCAACGAAGCGGCGCTGCTGGCGACCCGGCGCGGCGGCGTGAGCGTAACGATGGAGGATTTCAATGCCGCCATCGAGCGCATCATCGCGGGGCTGGAAAAAAAGAACCGCCTGCTGAATCCGATGGAACGCAAGGTTGTCGCCCATCACGAAATGGGTCATGCGCTGGTGTCGCTGGCGCTTGGCGGCGTGGAGAAGGTGCATAAGGTGTCAATCATCCCGCGCGGCATCGGCGCGCTGGGCTACACCATCCAGCGCCCGACCGAGGAACGCTATCTGATGACCCGCGAGGAACTTGAAAACAAGATGGCGGTGCTGCTGGGCGGGCGCGCGGCGGAACGGCTGATCTTCGATCATTTGTCGACCGGGGCGGCCGACGATCTGGCCCGCGCCACCGAAATCGCCCGTTCCATGGTGGCGCGCTATGGCATGGTGGAAAAGCTTGGCCACGTAACCTATGACACCGAACCACGCTCGTTCCTGGATATTCAGCAGCGCCCGACCATGCTGGAACGGCAATATAGCGAAGATACCGCGCGCGAAATCGACTGCGCGGAGCGCGAGTTTCTCGATGCGGCCTATGCCAAGGCCATGGACATCCTGACCCGGCGACGCGCCGATCTGGAAAAAGGCGCGGCGGCATTATTGGAAAAGGAAACGCTTACCGAAGAAGAACTTACAGCCGTTGTCGGGGGGGCTAAATCGCCCGCCGGATGACTGCGGGCTTGCAGTCGGGGAATCTATCCATTATATGCTGCTCCGCGCGGCGTTTCCGGGGTTGCCATCACCCTCCGGTTTGAGTAATGTCCGCGCCGTCGCCGACCCATGTCGGCGGGAATTTGCGCAAGTGCCCGTAGCTCAACTGGATAGAGCGTCTGACTACGAATCAGGAGGTTGGGGGTTCGAGTCCCTCCGGGCGCACCATTCCTGCCCCAAAGCCACGTAAATAGTGATAACGGACCCAGCGGGTCCGGCGACCCGCGCCGGCGGCCGCCCCGGGCCCGACGGCAAATATCCTACTTCAGCGCCTTTACCGTCTTATCGCCCACCCGCCGATTGACCAGCCAGACGCCGGCCGTTGTAATGCCCAGCCCCGCCAGCCCCATCGGGCCCAAGGCCTCGCCAAAGACGGCCCAGGCCATAATCGCCGAAGCCGGTGGTACAAGAAAAAACAGGCTGGTGGTCGCCGCGGCGCTACCACGCTTGATCAGCACCATCAGAATGCTGACCGCGCCCAGCGATACCGCGAAAATCAGCCAGCCCAGCGCCAGGGAAAATTCCATGGTCCATTCAACGCGGTAAGGCTCGAATACCAGAACGATCGCGCCGTAAAACATTGCAGCCGCCAGCGCCTGCATGGCGTTGCCGCTCAACAAGTCCATGCCGCCGCCATGCCGCTTCTGCCAAATCGTGCCGAAGGTGATGGCCAGCAGCGAAACGATGCAGGATACAAATCCGATGAGCGGAATATCGCCCCCCAGGCGCGGCCACAGCACCAGCACGACCCCCGCCGCACCCAGAACGATACCCAGCCACTGCGCCGGCGCCGGCCGTTCGTCCAGCAGCCAGACACCCAGCGCCGCGGTCAGAACCGGCTGGGTGCTGACAATCAGCGCCGACAATCCGGCCGGCATGCCCTGGGCAATAGAAAAGAACACCCCGCCCAGATAAAATCCATGCATCAAGACGCCGACAAACATCAGGTTGGCCAGCATCGGCCCGCGCGGCCACGGCCGCCGCATGGCCACGGCAATGGCCCCGAACAGCAGAAAGACAATGACAAATCGGGTCAGCAGAAAACTGAACGGCCCCGCGTCGGGCAATCCATACTTGGCGCTGATAAAAGCGCTGGACCAGAGCAGGATGAAGATGACCGGCAGGGCGGGTGTGAGCGTCAATGCAATATCTTTTCGAATTCAGGTCGGCCAATACGAATATAGCAAACCGACCAGGATATCGAGCGCCCATAGACCCGAGATCGTCGCGCCAACATGAACCGCGAGCGTTATGGCATAGCCTATGCCTATTACCGAAAGCGACAGTGCGCCCATGGGGCGGACACCGGACGGCCCGGAATCCACATGCATCGATCCCGCGCCTCCAAGCGCCGCGATGGACGCCAAAACGTAGTCGCCGATCCACAGAAAACCCAGCACGGCCACTGTGGCGACAAACAATATAACCCGCCGCGCCCAAACGGCATTGGCGGAATGAACCATGGCGCGAAGCACCTGCCCGCCATCGAGTGGATAAATGGGCAGCATCTGAAGAACGTTGAATGCCCCGAACGCAAGCAATAGAGGGCCGGCAAAGGTGGTGTATTTCGCTGGCCCGTCCAAATGCTGCGCAATCAGAAACCAGCCCGGAACGGCGGTTAACGAGGGTGGCGCCATAACCGCGGCAAAGACCAGCAATACCGCGACCGGCAGGATGCTGAACGCCGGCCCCATCAACGCACAAAAAGCTTCATCGAAATGC
>JAOUMF010000579.1 GCA_029881615.1 Alphaproteobacteria bacterium
CGATGCCGATGGTCGCGATCCAGAAATGGGTGTTGACCAGGCGAAGACTGTAAAGGCGCTCGCGTTTCCACAGCTTGGGCACCAGGAAATACACCGCCCCGAAAGTGACGAAGGCAACCCAGCCCAGCGCACCGGAATGCACATGTCCGATCGTCCAGTCGGTGTAATGCGATAGCGAGTTGACCGCCTTGATGGACATGACCGGCCCCTCGAAAGTGCTCATGCCGTAGAAGGCGATCGAGCTTACCAGGAACTTCAGAACCGGGTCGGTGCGCAGCTTGTGCCATGCCCCGGACAGGGTCATCAGGCCATTGATCATGCCACCCCAGGACGGCATCCACAGCATGATCGAGAACGTCATGCCCAGGGTTTGCGCCCAGTCGGGTAGCGCGGTGTAATGCAGATGATGCGGCCCGGCCCAGATGTAGAGGAAGATCAGCGACCAGAAATGGATGATCGACAGCCGGTAGGAATATACCGGGCGGTTCACCTGCTTGGGCACGAAATAATACATGATGCCCAGGAATCCGGCGGTCAGGAAGAAGCCCACCGCATTATGGCCGTACCACCACTGGGTCAGCGCATCCTGCACCCCGGACCACAGGCCGTAGCTCTTGGCCCCGAACATCGAGACCGGTACGGACGCGTTGTTGACCAGATGCAGCACGGCGACAGTAATGATGAACGCCAGGAAGAACCAGTTTGCCACATAAATATGCGGCTCGCGGCGCTTCATCAGCGTGCCCAGGAAGATCAGCAAGTAGGCAACCCAGACGATGGTCAGCCAGAGATCCACATACCATTCCGGCTCGGCATATTCCTTGCCCTGGGAAATTCCAAGCACGTAACCCAACGCCGCCATGACGATGAAAAGCTGGTATCCCCAGAATACGAAAGCGGCGAGACCGGGCCCGCCGAACAATGGTGCCCGGCAAGTTCGCTGAACCACGTAGAAAGATGTCGCAAAAAGCGCGTTACCGCCAAAGGCAAAAATAACCGCCGATGTATGGACTGGCCGCAAACGGCCAAAGCTGAACCATTCCAGCCCGAAATTGAGCACCGGAAATGCCAGTTGCAAGGCTATGAATACGCCGGCCGCGAAACCGACCACCCCCCAGAATACCGTTGCGACGGTAAATTGCCGGATAACCGCTTCATTATAGCCGGCCATCGCGCCAATATCGTCGTCGACTGCCACTGCTGTCATAACATGATCTCCCAAACCGCTATCACGTACGATTCCACATTGCGCGGAACCGTTTCACTTGAAACCAAATTTTTACAACTCCCGCCATGGGTTATTGCGTCGCAGCGTCATCACGTCGCATGCCTTGGCGTCCGACACGATAAAACAATTTCATGGTGCAGCGCACATTGACGTAAGTCAAAGACTGTGATGTGCGTCGAAGCTATTCTACTGGCATGGCTGGATAGCCTATTCGGTCATATCTAGTTGAATTAGCCGCAAAAAGGCGGTTTCGGACTCAAGATTAACGGCATGATAAAGTGACTGAAATGACCAAGCGATATGTGGTTAAACCGCTGGGAGAAGGGCAGGTTCTGCAAGCTTATCCCCTCGTCCAGACGGCTGTGCCGCATCTGACCCTGGAGCAGTGGACGGGTTATGCCGAGTCGTTGTACGGCAAACGGCGGACCGTTAAAGGCGGCGCCGGAGTCATGTCGGCACAAAATCCGGACGGATATATTTACGGTATCTATTGTCATGAGGTCGACACCGATATCAAGCATGGGCGGGTTTTGAAGGTCAGCAACCTGGTTACCGCGCATCTATACGATTCCGCCGGCATCATGGACAGGATGATCGATTCCATGATCGACAAGGCGCGCGATAGCGGTTGCGTCGCGGTTCAGGTCGATCTTCCCGAAGAGGCCGGGCGCGGACCGCAGCTGGTTGAAGGTACCGCAAACATGTTACGCGGCGCGGGATACCGGCTGGCTTCCGTAGCGTTGTGCCGTCCCGTCGATAAAAAGTGATCGACCGGCAAGCTACGTTCGCTTGCGACTGAAACAAGAACGGCGGCTCCCGGGTGAGCCGCCTTTTAATTCCGGTTCGGGCCAGATTCCATTCATGTTTTCAGATAGCGCCGGTCCGGATCGCGGTAACTTTCAGCGAAGCAGCGACGATTATTCGGTTGCGCCCGGGACCGACCCGCCCTAACTGTCGCCTCCATGAGCAACAATTATCCGCAGGTCCGGATTCTGCCCGGACGCCACAAGCGCATCACCGGGGGACATCCCTGGGCGTTTTCGAACGAGTTGGACATGACGGCCGAGGCGAAGGCCTTGCCATCCGGCAGTCTGGTCGTGCTGGCAAATCATTCAGGCGAGGCTGTCGGCGTTGCCGGGTTCAATCCTCATTCGCTGATTGCCGCCCGGTTGATCGACCGCAGACCGAAAACCGCGATCGATACCGCCTGGATGGCGGCAAGGTTGCGGCAGTGCCTGGAACTGCGCGAGCGACTGTTCGACGCCCCGTTC
>JAOUMF010000581.1 GCA_029881615.1 Alphaproteobacteria bacterium
TCCGTCCTGCGCGCGCCAGCAGTTCGATGTGATTTCGACCGTCCAGATGCTGGAAGAGCGGCTGGCCCATATTTCAACGCCGATGACGCTGTCGGTGATCGGCTGTGTGGTGAACGGGCCGGGTGAGGCGCGCGAGACCGATATCGGCTTTACCGGTGGTGGCAATGACACCCATCAGGTTTATATCGCCGGGGTGCCGCATCATCGCCTGAAGGACGAGAGCGTGGTCGAGCATCTGGTAAAGATGGTGGAAGAGAAAGCGGCCGAGATCGAGGCCGGAAAATCGCCGCGCGCGGCGGAATAATCGACGGGGATAAAGTCGAACAATGTCCAGTCTACAGCCCGCTCGCGGGACCCATGATATTCTGCCCGACGAGATGCGTGCTCATCGCCGTGTTGTCGATACCGCGGGTGAGGTTGCCGAGCGTTATGGCTATGAGTTCATGGCGACGCCGATTTTCGAATTCAGCCAGGTGTTCAAGCGTACCCTGGGTGATACTTCCGATATCGTGACCAAGGAAATGTATACCTTCACCGACAAGGGCGGCGACGAAATCACCCTGCGCCCGGAAAATACGGCTGGCGTTGCCCGCTGCTATATGTCGGAGGGGTTGGCGCAGAATACGCCGGTACGTTTCTTTTATGCCGGGCCGATGTTCCGCTACGAGCGGCCTCAGAAGGGGCGCTTGCGCCAGTTCCACCAGATCGGCATTGAGAATATCGGTGTTCCCGGCGCCTTCGCCGATATCGAGGTCATAGCGACCGGCGCGCATATTCTCGATACGCTGGGCGTGCGGGACAAGACCGTTCTGGAACTCAATACGCTGGGCGACGGCGAAAGCCGCGATGCCTACCGTACCGTACTGGTCGAATATCTGGAAAAGCGCATCGACGAGTTGTCGGAGGAAAGCCGGGCGCGGCTGACCCGCAATCCGCTGCGTATCCTGGATTCCAAGGACGAGGGCGACCGCAAGGTCGTGGCGGAAGCGCCGGTCTTTTCCGACTATCTGAACGACGCCAGCAATGCCTTCTTCAACGAAGTGCGCGAGGGGCTGGATGCGCTGGGCATCGCCTATCGGCTCAATCCGCGGCTGGTGCGCGGGCTGGATTATTACAGTCACACCGCTTTCGAGTTCACCACCGAACATCTGGGGTCCCAGGGCGCGGTGATGGCGGGCGGCCGTTACGATGGGCTGATCGGCATGATGGGCGGTTCCGCTACGCCGGGCGTCGGCTGGGCCGCCGGCATCGAGCGTCTGGCCATGCTGTGCGGCGAGCCGCCGGCGGCGCAACGTCCGATCGCGGTGGTGCCGGTTGGCGATGAGGCGAAAATCCCGGCGTTGAAACTGTCGGAAGAATTACGTCGCGCGGGATATCGTGTCGATCTTGGCCACAGTGGTAATCTTTCCAAGCGTATGAAGCGGGCGAACAAGGTCAACGCCGCGGCTGCGCTGATCATCGGCGAGGATGAACTGGCGCGCGGCAGCGCCACCTTGCGCGATTTTGAATCGGGCGAGCAGGAAGAGGTCGCCTTGGCCTCGCTTGTGGACAGACTCGCCCCTTACCGGTAGCGACCGATGCCGGTGAACGGCCCGGTCCTGGAAGCCTTTGTTGTCGGCGCGACGCGCCGTTCAAGCACGTTGACGCTGCGCGATCGGCTGTTCATCGACGAAGCCGCCGCGCCCGATTTCTACCGCCGGCTGGCCGAGGCCGGCGTAACCCAGGCGATCATGCTGTCTACCTGCGACCGGGTGGAGGTGCAGGGCATGTCGGAGGCCCCGGCCGCCGCCATGGACGCGGTTCGAGAAATCCTGGCGGCGCGCGCCGGTGAGGATCCGGTCGGGATTGCACCGCAGTTGGAGACATTGAGCGGCGACGAGGCCGTGCGGCGCATATTTGCCGTCGCGGCCTCGCTGGAAAGCCAGGTGATAGGCGAAACCCAGGTGCTGGGTCAGGTCAAGGAAGGGCATCGTCTTGCCAGCCGGCATGGCATGGTGGGGCCGGCTCTGGAGTCCCTGTTGCAGGCGGCCTATGCGGCGGCCAAGCGGGTTCGCAATGAGACGGCTATCGGCGAACGATCCGTGACGCTGGCGTCCGGCGCGGTGCAGATCGCCCGCGATTTGCACGGCGACCTGTCCGGTCGCGCCGGTTTGATTCTCGGGCTGGGCGATATGGGCGATCTTATCGGGGGACAGTTGCGCCTCGCGGGGCTGGGGGGAACCGTCCTGACGGGCCCTTCGCGTCGCACGGAGGCCGAGGCCCGCCGCATGGGCTGTAACTTCGTGCCTTTCGATGATCTTGACGATGCGCTGGTCGATGCCGATATCGTGGTGGCCGCTTCCGGCACGGGGCGTTTTCTGATCACGGTCGAGGTCATGGAACAGGCATTGCGGCGCCGTAAACGGCGACCGGTGCTGATCCTGGATGGCGGCGTTCCGGCCGATGTCGAGCCCGCTGTCCATGATCTGGATGGGGCCTTCGTCTATACACTGGACG
>JAOUMF010000041.1 GCA_029881615.1 Alphaproteobacteria bacterium
GCACGAAGCGCTGGAAGCGCTGATTGGCGTGCGCCAGGCCGAGGGTATGCGATTGGAGGCGATCCTGCGGGACCGCCTGGATGAGCTTGACGAGTTGTGCAACGAGGCCGAGGGCGCGGCTTCCCTGCGTACCGCGGCGATCCGCGAAAGGCTGGCGCAACAGGTGCAGGATTTGCTGGATATGAGCCCCGCCCTGTCGGAGGAACGGCTGGCGCAGGAGGCCGCGGTTCTGGCGGTCAAGGCGGATATCCGCGAGGAACTGGACCGGTTGAAATCCCATATTGAGGCCGCGCGTGGACTGTTGGACGAAGAAGCCGCTGTCGGCCGCAAGATCGACTTCCTGTGCCAGGAATTCAATCGCGAGGCCAATACGCTTTGTTCCAAATCCGGCGATATCGACCTCACGCGGATCGGGCTGGCCATGAAGGCGGCCATCGACCAGTTCCGCGAACAGGCATTGAACGTCGAATAGGGTGGGGGCGGAGATGAGCGATACCGATCCCTACCGGATCAGCCGGCGCGGCCTGATGCTGGTGCTGTCGTCTCCGTCGGGCGCCGGAAAGACGACGATTGCGCGCGAGATACTGTCGCGCGACGATAATCTGCGCATGTCGGTGTCCGCGACCACGCGGCCCAAGCGACCGGGCGAGGTAGAGGGGCTCGACTACTACTTCGTGAAGGAAGAAAAGTTCCGCCTGATGGCGAACCGGCAGGAATTGCTGGAACATGCCACGGTATTTGGCAATCTGTACGGTACGCCGCGCGCGCCGGTCGAGGGCTCGCTGGCCGCCGGCCAGGATGTGCTGTTCGATATCGACTGGCAGGGCACCCAGCAGGTGCGCGAGGCAGCGCGCGAGGACCTTGTCTCGGTCTTCATCCTGCCGCCCACCACGCAGGAACTGGAACGCCGCCTGAAGGCCCGCGCCCAGGACAGCGCCGAGGTCGTCGCCCAGCGCATGAGCAAGGCCGCCGACGAGATGAGCCATTATCCCGAATATGACTACATCATCGTCAATCACGATATCAAAACCAGCGTCGCCCAGGTACAGGCCATCCTGACCGCCGAACGCCTGCGCCGCGAACGCCAGATCGGGCTGGGCGATTTCGTGCGGGGTCTGCGCGAGGGGTAGGAGGGGCGGCCCGCCTGCCGGTTCTTTGTGACTTGTTAACCTCTGGTCCCACACAATCCGCAATTACCATCAACAAATGGCTTTGCGGGCTTCAGCATGACGGACGAACCACAGCAGACACTCCAGGATCGCATAGAGGCGAAAGCGCGGGAAGCTTGGCCGGTCTGGGAATGGCTGCTCATCCTGTGGTTGCTCGGCATGCCGATTCTGCTGGGATTGGTCTATACGGCGATGGTCGAAAATGCCGCCGGTGGAGCACTACCTTATGAGAGATATCAAACTGTCCTTTATGTAATGAGCGGAAGTACAGCTGTGATGTTCATTACAACGACAGCTGCTGTTAACCGCGGATGGCATCGACGATTACTCGGATGGTCCGAACCGAGCAGGATTGCGCCTGGCCCGTTTCGGTTTGGCTGGGCCTTGCTGGAAATATATGGCCGACGCTGGATGGGTTTCGTTTTGATGATGGTGGGGTTGCAGGTTCTCAAAAAGTTGGTCGGCATTGACGAAGTGAATACGGTTCCTGAAATTTTCTGGGTGTCGCAGGCGCTTTTTGGGTGGTTTTTTGCGGGGACCTTAGCTTTGCTGGTGTTGGTTTCATTTGTTGGCCTGTTTGTCCAGCTAAGGCTGAGAGACAGAGGCGGGAGGCCATAGTCCAATAGAATCCCCTCGGGGCAGCTCGTAACGTTAGTCCGCGCGCTACGCCGTCTGGGGCTGGATGCCCTTTTCGGCCATGATCTGCTGCAACTCGCCTCTCTCATACATTTCCGTGGCGATGTCGCGGCCGCCGACGAATTTACCGTCTATCTCCAGAGCGGATTTGATGATGGGGTCCAGAGTTTCCGGACTTCATGAAGTTGTCGGTATACTCGTTCAAAGGTGGCTTTATTCTAATGCCACGATGTTGACTCACATCAACGACGCGGGTCGTGCAGATGTGTAAACTTTATTACAATAACCTCCCACATCCGATCATTCTTCAATTCCGACAGTCCAAAGCGCAATTGCGTGGCGGGCGATGGAGGAGAAATGAAAGACGTAGAAAGCCTTTTTGCCAAAGCGATCGAAGAGATCGAGCGGATGCTCAATACCAAGACGGTGGTGGGCGAGCCGATTGTTGTCGATGGCAATACCCTGATCCCGCTGGTGAGTGTCGGTTTTGGCTTTGGCGTCGGTGCCGGCGAGGGCACTGACCCAGGCAAGGGCGCCGGAACCGGTGGCGGTACGGGTGGCGGCGGGGGCGTTAAACCCGTGGCCATGATTGTTGTCAACAAGGACGGCGTTCGGATCGAGTCGATTAAAGGGAGCACGGCCTCGGCTTTCGAAAAGGTAGCCGAAAAGGTGGCAGAAACCGTCGGTAAAGCGACGGCCGCTAAATCGGGACGCAGCAAAGCCGAATAAGCAGTGGCTTCCATTGCGCTAATGATTGGGGTGCTGCTGACACTCGTTATTGCGCTCTTGGCAGTGCCGTTAACGGTTGTGTTTTCGATTCACCGAATCGAGGACACTCGGGGATATGTCCGTTTTCGATGGCTCTTTGGGCTTGTAAGTTTCGAGCTCCGCATCCCTCAAGCTGCCCAAGCAGAGCGGCGACCCGAGTCCGGGGCAGGGAAAGTGGAAAAGTTGTCCAGGCGGAAAGAACAAGAGAGCCGCGCGGGCGAACTGTTTTCGCTGCTGAAACAATCGGCGTTTCGCCAGCGTATCTATAAGTTCATCCGCGATATGTTGCGCGCGACCCATGCTCGGAATTTGTTTCTTCGATTGCGGATCGGTCTGGGCGACCCCGCCGACACCGGCTGCCTGTGGGCCATTATCGGGCCCATCGCCGGGATGGCGCAGAACTTCAGAAGCGCGGCAGTGCGCATCGAACCGGAATTCATCGATCCGGTATTTGAAGTCGAGAGTCACGGGCGATTTCGGCTGGTGCCGATTCAGTTTCTCGCCCTGGTGGCGGCGTTCATGCTGTCGCCGGTCATGCTGCGGGCGTGGCGGCATCTGTATAAGGGGAATGCTTGAATGGAGGCGCTACGGGCAGCCAGCCCATTGCGGCTTGGCGATGTCACGCTCGTGCCGATCGAGCGTACCGGGATTCGATCCAATATGGGCGGTGCGGGATATTGGGTAAGTGCCTTTAAGGAAGCCTTTGCTGTTGTCGTGTGCGATGCAAGCGGGGTACGCGCGTTCGACGCGGATTCGTCAGAAATTGCGCTCGATGCCCTGATTCGAAAAACGCCTGATCTCGGCGCTATCCTTTCCAACCTTTCGGCATCGTGACCACTTGGTGCCCTCACCATGAAAAAGGGCCGCCCTTGGGGCAGCCCTTTCGTAATTCAGCGTAACGCCAGTCCGCGCGGTTAGTGCGTTTGGGTCTGGATGCCTTTTTCGGCCATCATCTGCTGCAGTTCGCCGGTCTCATACATTTCCTTGACGATGTCGCAGCCGCCGACGAATTCACCCTTCACGTAGAGCTGCGGGATGGTCGGCCAGTTGCTGAAGCTCTTGATGCCCTCGCGGATGCCCGGGTCTTCCAGCACGTTGATGCCCTTGAACTTAACGCCCAAGTGGGTCATCACCTGCGCCACGACCGAGGAGAAGCCGCATTGCGGAAATACGGGCGTGCCCTTCATGAAGACCACCACGTCATTTTCCGAAACTTCTTCGCGGATACGGTCGAAAACTACATTATTGTCCATGTTTCAATGATCCTTGTCTGTCGGGCCGCGCCGCGCGGCCAATCTCTGGTCTCGTGTGAAAAAATTCAGTCCGCCGCCGCGGTCTGCAGCGCCAGCGCATGCAACTCGCCACCCATGCGGCCTTGCAATGCGGCATAGACCATCTGGTGCTGCTGAACGCGGTTCTTGCCCTTGAAGGCGGCGGAACGGACATAGGCCGAATAATGATCGCCGTCGCCGCGCAAATCCTCGATCCGGATTTCCGCGTCCGGCAGGGCTTCCTTGATCAGCCGTTCGATCTCGCTCGCTTCCATTGCCATATATGCGTTTCCCTGTTTCTTGAACCATGCACCCGGATTTACGGGCGCGCCATAAATGCCGGCAACCATTCCTCATGGCTCCGCCGTAACTCCTGGATCGATATGGTATGGGTCCCGGCCACTGTCAACGCGTCACCGCCAGTTTGTCCAACCGACATGGCCGGCACCCCGGCTGCGGTGGCTTCGGCGATGATGTCGGCCCCGTTTTCCACCGCCATCAGATAGCGGGCCTGGTCTTCGCCGAACAGCCAGCCGTGCAGCGCCAGTCCGGCCGGCGCATCGGTCAGCGTCGCGCCGATGCCGCTGGCCATGGCCATTTCGGCCACCGCCGCGCCCAGTCCCCCGTCGGACAGATCGTGACAGGCCGCCACGCGCCCCGCCTGGATCAGTCCGCGCACGAAATCGCCATTGCGCTTCTCGGCGGTCAGGTCCACCGGCGGCGGCGCGCCTTCCGCCCGGCCTGCGATTTCGCGCAGATAGAGCGAGGCGCCCAGCCATCCCTTGGTGTCGCCGATCAGCACCAGATCAAGCCCCTCGCGCGGGATCGCCACGGTCACGGTCCGGTCCAGATCCTCGATCAGCCCCAGCCCGCCGATAACCGGGGTGGGCAGGATCGCCTCGCCACTGGTTTCGTTGTACAGCGACACATTGCCCGAAACGACCGGGAAATTCAGCGCCCGGCAAGCCGTTCCCATGCCGGAAACCGCGCCGGCGATCTGGCCCATGATGCGGGGTTTCTGCGGATTGCCGAAATTCAGGTTGTTGGTCACGGCCAGGGGAGTCGCCCCGACCGCGGTCAGGTTCCGCCAGGCCTCGGCCACCGCTTGCTTGCCGCCTTCTTCCGGGTCGGCCAGGCAGTAGCGCGGCGTTGAATCCGTGGTGATGGCGAGCGCACGGTCGGTTCCGTGGATGCGTACAACGGCCGAATCGCCGCCCGGGCGCTGGTTGGTGTCGGCCATGACCATATGGTCGTATTGTTCCCATATCCAGCGGCGCGAGGCCATGTTCGGGCAGCCGACAATCTGCTTCAGCGCTTCCATGGGATCGTTCGGCGCGGCGACATCGTCGATATGGATGATCGGCGATTTCGGTGTCGGCTCCCAGGGCCGGTCATATTCCGGGGCGTTGTCTACCAGCGGCGCGACCTCGATGTCGCCGACGGTCTCGCCGTGGAATTTCAGCACCAGCCGCCCGGTATCGGTAACCCGCCCGATTACCGCGAAATCCAGTTCCCATTTCTCGAAGATCGCGCGCGCCTCGGCCTCGCGGCCGGGTTTGAGCACGATGAGCATGCGCTCCTGGCTTTCCGACAGCATCAATTCGTATGGCGTCATGCCTTCCTCGCGCATCGGCACGAGGTCGAGATCCAGTTCGACGCCGACACTGCCTTTCGAGGCCATTTCCACGCCCGACGAGGTTAATCCCGCGGCACCCATGTCCTGAATGGCCACGATCGCATCGGTCGCCATCAGTTCGAGGCAGGCTTCCATCACCAGCTTTTCGGTGAAGGGGTCGCCGACCTGTACAGTGGGGCGTTTTTCTTCCGAATCCTGGTCGAACTCCGCGCTGGCCATGGTTGCGCCATGGATACCGTCGCGGCCGGTCTTCGATCCAACATAGACCACCGGGTTGCCCGGGCCGCCGGCCGCCGAATAGAAAATACGGTCCGCGTCGGCGATGCCCACGGTCATGGCGTTGACCAGGATATTGCCGTTATAGGCCGGGTCGAACTCGGTCTCGCCGCCGACGGTCGGCACCCCGATACAGTTGCCATAGCCGCCGATGCCGGCGACCACGCCCGATACCAGATGGCGGGTCTTGGGATGGTCGGGACTGCCGAAACGCAGGGCATTCATGTTGGCGACGGGCCGCGCGCCCATGGTGAAGACGTCGCGCAGGATGCCGCCCACGCCGGTCGCCGCGCCCTGGTAGGGTTCGATGAAGCTGGGATGGTTGTGGCTCTCGATCTTGAATATCGCCGCCAGCCCCTCGCCGATATCCACCACGCCGGCATTCTCGCCGGGCCCGCAGATCACTTGCGGTCCCTCGGTCGGCAGGGTTTTCAGCCAGACCTTAGAGCTTTTGTAGGAACAATGCTCCGACCACATGGCCGAAAATACGCCAAGCTCGGTAATGTTGGGCTCGCGCCCCATGATCTTCAGGATCAGGGCATATTCGTCGGTCGACAGGCCATGTTCGGCGACCAGTTCCGGTGTGATCTCGATGGCTTTCGATGCGGCTGTGGCTGCACTCATGCGGCAAGGGCCTCCACCAGCCCGGTGAACATGGCCTTGCCGTCGGTTCCGCAATGTTTCGGATCGATGGCGCGTTCGGGATGAGGCATCATGCCCAGCACGTTGCCGCGCTCGTTCAGGATGCCGGCGATATTGCGGGCCGAGCCGTTGGGATTGTCGTGCGCGGCGTAGCGGAAGGCCACGCGGCCGTCACCCTCAAGCCGATCCAGCGTCGCGTCGTCGGCGAAATAGTTGCCATCGTGATGGGCGACGGGGACTGTGATCCGCTGGCCTGCCTTGTAGCCCCGCATGAACGGCGAGGCCGTGCTTTCGACGACAAGATCGACATCGCGGCACACATATTTAAGGCCCGCATTGCGCATCAGTACGCCGGGCAGCAGGCCGCTTTCGGTCAATACCTGGAAGCCGTTGCATATGCCGATCACTGGTACGCCGCGGTCCGCCTGTTCCTTTACCGCGCGTAGTACCGGCGATCGTGCCGCGATAGCGCCGGATCGCAAATAGTCGCCATAGGAAAACCCGCCAGGCAGCAGGATGAGATCAAGGTTCGGAAGGGTGTTGTCGCGATGCCAGATCATCGCCGGCGCCGTTCCGAATGCGGCCTCAAGAGCGACTGCCGCGTCGCGGTCGCAGTTGGAACCTGGAAAAACGATTACTGCTGTTTTCATGTTATGTCCTAGGAAGTGCCCGGCGATCAGCCGGCCCATACCCGATTGAAACTGCCCGGATAATCGATAACCAGCCCGTCCGAGTCCACCTCGATTTCGACCGCGGAGCCGGCGCGGAAAAGAGCCTCGTACCGGTAGAGCCCGGAATCCCCGCCAAATGGCCGGATGCAATGATACCGCTGGCGTACCGGTCTGGGTTCCAGGCCCGGTACGTTGATGTAAGCCACCGAAATTTCAGCCGATTCGCCCGCCGCCAGGCCCAGTCGCCGGATTGGCAGGGTATTGGTGAAGGGCGAGGCGAAAATATCGACTTCGTGACAGCCTTGCAGCGACGGGATCGATTCTCCGGCACCATCGCGCCAGTTGCATTTTTCGTCGACCGTCAACGTAATCTCTCCCGAACCGTCCGGCCCGTCCATAAGTCGCAGCCGCAGCGAACGCATTTGCCATGAGGAATCGATGTGGATTTCATAATGCAGCCGGTAGGGCGAGGTCTCGTCGTTGCGTCCCACATACATGCCGTCCGCCAGGTAGCCTTCCCCGTCATTTGTGAGCTTCAGATGCTCCATGCCGGGGCCACCCAGGTCGGTCCAGATGATGTGGCGCGCTGTCATCCTTCCAGATCGATTGAATAATTTTCGATCACTGTATTGGCCAGCAGCTTTTCGCACATCTCGCCAACCCGGGCACGGGCCTTGTCGGGATCGGACTCATCCAGATCCAGTTCGATGAACTTGCCCTGGCGGACGTCGCCGACGCCATTGAAACCAAGCGACTCCAGCGCATGGCCGATGGCCTTGCCCTGTGGGTCGAGCACCCCGTTCTTCAGGGTTACGTGAACTTTAGCCTTCATCCGTTGCTTCCCCGCAAATAGATTACTGGATGCTCTCCGACCCTTTCAGGTCGCCGGGGCCACCTTCGGGCAGGATGCCCAGGCGGCGCGCCACTTCCTGATAGGCCTCTTCGACCTTGCCGAGATCCCGGCGGAAACGGTCCTTGTCCATTTTCTCGTTGGTCTTGATATCCCACAAGCGACAATTGTCCGGGCTGATCTCGTCGGCCAGCACGATGCGCATTTCACCGCTTTCCTCGTAAAGCCGCCCGAACTCCAGCTTGAAATCCACCAGCTTGAGCCCGACTCCCATGAACAACCCGGTCAGGAAATCGTTGATGCGCAGCGACATCGCCAGCATGTCGTCGATATCCTGGGGCGTTGCCCAGCCGAAAGCGGTGATATGTTCTTCCGATACCAGCGGGTCGCCCAGTTCGTCGGATTTGTAGTAATATTCGACCACCGAACGCGGCAGCGGCGTACCTTCCGAGAGGGCAAAGCGCTTGGCCATCGATCCGGCGACGATATTGCGGATCACCACCTCGATCGGCACGATCTCGACCTCGCGAACCAATTGTTCGCGCATGTTCAGACGGCGCACGAAATGGGTTGGCACGCCGATCTCCGCCAGCCGCAGCATCAGATATTCCGAAATGCGGTTATTCAGCACCCCCTTGCCGGTGATGGTGCCTTTTTTCTGGTTATTGAAGGCGGTGGCGTCATCCTTGAAATATTGTACAAGCGTGCCCGGTTCGGGCCCCTCGAACATTACCTTCGCCTTGCCCTCGTAGATGCGTCTGCGTCTGGCCATGTAATTTGAAATTCCTGAAGGGCGGCGCCTGTCGTTCCGGCGATTCCGCAAGCCAGCCAGCCACCCGGTGCATGAGCGCAAGATATAGCAACTGTTGCGGTGCGGAACAATGCCGATAGGCGGCCTTGATGCCCAATTTTCGGCAGTTTTGATTCGATATCGGGGGCATGGGGGGCAGAATCCTGTATAACCGGTTGCATTATAACGATTTGATGGAAGGCGCGCATGGCGGATGACAGGGGGGCGGGTTGGGCCAGAGGCCTGATTATGTTGCTGCTGGCGGCGCCTGTCATGGCCGGTTGCTCGTTTTCGCGTCTTGGCGAGTCGATGCGCGTGCTTGAGGATGTTCAGGCTGGCGTCGGGCCCAGTGCGTTGAAGGAACGGACTCCCACCCCGACCTGCAGCACGGTTACTTATCGGCGCGATGGCGTTCGGCGGGTTGCCGATATCTACCTTCCCGGCGATGGCAGGCCGGCGCTGGCGGGGTTGATGCTGTCGCCCGGCGCCGATCCGGACGGCAAGGACGACCCCCGCTTCGTGGCCTTCGCCCAATCCCTTGCGCGGGCCCGGTTCGAGGTTGTCGCGCCCGATATTCCGGGCATGCGCAAGCTGCGTGTGCGGGCCGCCGATTCCGAAGATATCCGCGATGCGTTGTTTCTGGTGTCCAATCGCCGGGCGAAACAGGGGAATGCAACGGTCGGCATCGTCGCCATCTCGTTTTCGACCGGCCCGACGACGATCGCAATGCTATCGCCGGAAATGAAGGGGCGAGCCCATTTCATGCTCTATATCGGCGGTTATTACGATA
>JAOUMF010000582.1 GCA_029881615.1 Alphaproteobacteria bacterium
TTCAGCTTCACCGGGGCTTACGAGAAAAGTGAATCGGGCGCGACGACCCTCGATCTGGGAAATCGCCTGTCGCTGTCGCTTGGCAGACTGTCCATGTCCAATTCGCTGCAGTGGCAACGTACGAGAACGGTGGCGGGCGAGACCATATCCTCTGGTGGCAGTCTTCTTGTCGGCGGCAGACTTCTTGGAATCGGAATTCGTGGAAATCTGGGTTACACGATGGAGCCTGACTCGGCGTTTACCACGGCTTCGGTGTCGGCCGAACGGTTGTTTGGCGCCGGCATGTCGGCGCGCGCGGGCGCCGCACGCAGTTTCGCAACGGCGGTCAATACCTATAGCGCCGGCATTAGCCGGCGTTTCAGCGCATTTTCCGTGGGGCTTAACGGCAGCTATTCGGATAATGATAGTGCGGCGGTCCTGTTGACCTTTGGTCTTTCCGCGGCGCGCGATCCCCATGACGGCGACTGGTCGCTGTATCCCGATGAAATCGCCGGTAAGGGGGCGGCCTCGGCCCGGGTCTTCCTCGATAACGATTTCGACGGGGTATTCAGTGAAGGCGACGAACCGGTCCCGGGCGCTAAATTCGAAACCGGCCATTGGCTGGCGACGCGCGAGACCGATGAAAACGGTGTCGTCATGCTGACCGGATTGCCGCCCTATACCAAGATCCCGATTGCGTTACCGCCGCGTGGCCTGGTCGATCCATATTGGGTGGCGCAGCCCGAAGGTTATGTGACGCCCCTTCGCCCGGGTGTGGCCGCCCAACTGGATTTCCCGATCGTGGTTACCGGCGAGGTCGATGGAACGGTCATGCTGCGACAACGCGGTACCCTGCTTCAGGTGGCCGATGTTGTTATTCAGCTTGTCGACACGCAGGGACAAGTCGTGGGCGAGGCCAAGAGTTCGTTCGATGGATTCTATCTGTTGGAGGGGGTTCGGCCCGGGGTATACAGCGTTCGTGTCGATCCCGATCAGATGCAGCGGCTGGGGCTGGTCCCGGGAACCCCGCGGACAGTCGAAATCAAGGGTGACGGAACGATCGCAAGCGGGATTGATTTCGTGGTTGGCGGGTCGTTGTAAAGGCGAGCCGGGGAGGGGGCCAGCCTTTAGAGGCCGGCATTACGGAATGACGAATTCACCCGCGCCAATTGGCTTGGCGCCTTCCTTGGGCTGAGTGCGGTAGATGACTTTGATTTTGCCTCCGCTCTCAAGTTTGACTTCCTGATTCTGGTTTAACGACATAGTCACTATTCGATAGCTGTTCGGCGTATAGACCGCCAGCTGATTGACCTCCGACAACAGGACTCCCTTATCGTTTCCGGGTGCAAAATAGGTCGCCGCCAGGTCGCCATACACCGATTCATTCCCGTCGCGGTTCAGCCGGAAAGTCAGGCTGGGTATTTTACCGTTTTTCGAAGCCGGCGTGCGATCCAACGCAAAATTCGACATGGTGACCGATGCGGTAACTTCGCCATGACGCACGATGACGGGCAACGCGATGCCGGGAATTACGGCAAGGGAAATTTCCACGCCATTATCTGGTTTCTGCTCGATGCTCCGTCCCGCGCCTTCGCTCGGGATCGCGCGAATAAGCAAATGCGAGCGGTACTCGCCCGCCGCCAGGCCCGCCGGCTTGCGCAGGGCTATCCTGATTGTCTGCGACGTCCCTGGTTCCAGGGTCACCTGGCGGGGCGCGTAACGGAACAGGTCGCCGGCGAATTGTTCGCCAGGGCCGGCCTGACCCTCTGGTATTTCCACGAAAGCCCCGTTTTCCGTCATCCTCATATTGACGACGGATATACGGTAAGTCGCCTTTTCGGCGCCTGTATTGGCAAGTGAGATCGTCCCGGATCGCTCTCTTCCTTCAAGCACGATGCGGGTCGGGGTCACCGTTATATCGCCGAAGCCGCCTTGTGCCATCGCCGGGCTGCCCGCGCCCAGCCATCCGGCGACCGAAAGCATGAACAGAAAACTCAACAGTCCGATATGGCGAAACGAATGCATCGCGGGGGCGTCTTTCATGTTGGTTACGGCAGCCGCTGTCTCGTACGGAGACTAACGTAATCAGTTATTCGATACAATTACGTCAAATACACCCTTGTATCGCCCATTATTTATGTCGGCCGCAAGATGCAGGGTGGCGCCCAGTTCAATCGTTGTTCGCCCGTTGAGGTCAAGAGCCGGAAAGGGGCCGGCGTTATGGGTGAAACCGAGAACTTCAATTTTTTTGCCTGGCCGTCCGAACCGGGCTATATCGCCGACCAGCAATCCAAGAGCCTGGTTTGGCGAGCCGGATATCACTATTTTCGCGGATGTGGCGCCGTCTTGCCTTATGAGCGTGAGGTTCGAACTTAATACCCGGCGACCCGCAGGCGCGATCACCGCTATTCCCGGACTGGCTGGGCGTGCCAGCCAGCCAAAGGACATGTCGGCCGTATCGTTAAGGGCTACCGGATGCACAATCGTGGCCCCGATTTGCCCCGTC
>JAOUMF010000583.1 GCA_029881615.1 Alphaproteobacteria bacterium
AGAACGGGTCGCGAAACTCCAGGGTCTTGGCTGTTCGCGCAAGCGGGTCGAGGATGCGCGCTTTACCCAGGGCAAGGGTAATTATGTCGATGACATAAAGCTGCCGGGCATGCTGTTCGGCGATTTCGTGCGTTCGCCCTACGGCCATGCGCGTATCAAGTCGATCAACAAGGACGCCGCGCTGGCTCTGCCGGGCGTGATCGCGGTATTGACGGCGGCCGACCTGAAGCCCCTGAATTTGCATTACATGCCGACGCTGGCCGGCGACGTACAGGCGGTTCTGGCCGACGAGAAGGTGTTGTTCCAGAACCAGGAAGTAGCCTTCGTGGTGGCCGAGAACCGCTATGTCGCCGCCGATGCGGTGGAACTGGTCGAGGTCGAGTACGAGGAACTGCCGGTCGTCAATATCGCCACAAAGGCGATGGATGCGGACGCGCCGGTTCTGCGCGAGGACATCAAGGACAAGATGGAAGGCGCCCACGGGCCGCGCAAGCATCACAATCATATCTTCACCTGGGAGGCGGGCGACGCCGAAGCCACGGACAAGGCGCTTGGCGGCGCGGAGGTCGTGGCCCGGGAGATGATCACCTACCAGCGCGTCCATCCCTGTCCTTTGGAAACCTGCGGCTGCGTCGCTTCGATGGACAAGATCAACGGCAAGCTGACCATCTGGGGCACCTTCCAGGCGCCGCACGCGGTGCGTACCGTGGCCTCGCTGATCACCAATATCGCCGAGCATAATATCCGCATCGTCTCGCCCGATATCGGCGGCGGTTTCGGCAACAAGGTCGGCGTTTACCCCGGCTATATCTGCGCCGCCGTGGCCTCCATCGTCACCGGCGTTCCGGTGAAATGGATCGAGGACCGGATCGAAAACCTGACCGCCACGGCGTTTGCCCGCGACTATCACATGACAGGCGAGATCGCGGCGACCAGGGACGGCAAGATCACCGGGCTGAAATGCCATGTGCTGGCCGATCACGGGGCCTTTGACGCCTGCGCCGACCCGACCCAGTTCCCGGCCGGATTCTTCCATATCTGCACCGGGTCCTACGACATCCCGGCGGCCCATGTGACCGTCGACGGCGTCTATACCAACAAGGCGCCGGGCGGGGTGGCCTATCGCTGTTCCTTCCGCGTGACCGAGGCATCCTATTTCATCGAGCGGATGGTCGACGTGCTGGCCCGCAAGCTGGACATGGATCCGGCCGAGTTGAGGTTGAAGAACTTCATCGGCAAAGAACAGTTCCCCTACACCTCGGCGCTGGGTTGGGAATATGACAGCGGCGATTATCAGACCGCCATGGACAAGGCGATGAAGGCGATCGATTACGCCGGGCTGCGGGCCGAGCAGAAGGCCAATCGCGAAGCCTTCGCCCGCGGCGAAACCCGCAAACTGATGGGAATTGGCACCGCTTTCTTTACTGAAATCGTCGGGGCCGGGCCGGTCAAAAACTGCGATATTCTGGGGCTCGGCATGTTCGATTCCTGCGAAATCCGCATCCATCCCACCGGCAGCGCCATCGCGCGGCTGGGCACGATCAGCCAGGGCCAGGGCCATGCCACGACCTTCGCGCAGATCCTGGCCACCGAGATCGGTATCCCGGCGGAAAACATCACTGTCGAGGAAGGCGATACCGATACCGCGCCTTACGGGCTGGGCACCTATGGCTCGCGCTCGACGCCGGTGGCCGGTGCGGCAACCGCGATGGCCGGCCGGAAAATCCGCGCCAAGGCGCAGATGATCGCGGCCTACCTGCTGGAAGTCCATGACGACGATCTGGAATGGGACGTGGATCGGTTCAAAGTCAAGGGCGCGCCCGAGAAGGCCAAGACCATGGCCGAGATCGCGTTCGCGTCATACAACCAGGCGATTCCCGGGCTGGAACCCGGGCTGGAGGCGGTCAGCTATTACGATCCGCCGAACATGACATATCCCTTTGGCGCCTATTTCTGTGTCGTCGATGTGGATGTGGATACGGGTGTCACCGATGTTCGCCGCTTCTATGCGCTGGACGATTGCGGCACCCGCATCAACCCGATGGTCATCGAGGGACAGGTCCATGGCGGCCTGACCGAAGCGCTGGCCATCGCCATGGGGCAGGAAATTTCCTACGACGAGATCGGCAACGTCTCGGGTGGCAGCCTTATGGACTTTTTCCTGCCGACCGCGGTTGAAACCCCGCATTGGGAGACCGACTTTACCGTCACCCCGTCGCCGCACCATCCCATTGGAGCGAAGGGAGTCGGTGAATCTCCGAACGTCGGAGGCGTCTCGGCCTTCTCCAACGCCGTGAATGACGCTTTCGCCCATGCGGGGCTCGTCCATACCCAGATGCCGCACGATCATTGGCGCGTCTGGAAGACGGCGAACGACCTTGGCCTGAACGGCTAGCGGAGGCAGAGCATCCCGGCCGGCGTTTCTGGGAGGAAGACGCCGGCCGGTGATGCGGAATTATAAGGGATAACGGAACTGCAGGAA
>JAOUMF010000584.1 GCA_029881615.1 Alphaproteobacteria bacterium
CATGCCAGCGCACGCGCCCGCCCAGTTCCTCGTAACGCTCGGCTATGGTGCCGGCGCAGATTTCCACATTGCCCAGGCGATGCACCACCAGATCGGGATTGGCGCAGACCATCGGCACATGGCGCGCCGCCGCGGCGGTCAGCATGTCCTGGTAGTCGGAAATCGTATCGGTGGAATCGAATGGGCCAATGGCCAGGATAAAACCGGCGTCGGCGGCGGTCGCCGCCTCGGTAACGTCCAGCCCGTCCAGCATCGGCCGGTCGCTATCGGCGCCGATATAGAAAACACTATGGCCGAGGTCACGATACCAGGGATCGTCGATCTCGCCCTTCATGCAGAGCCAGGCTTCCTCGCCCGACGACATCACGGCATCGTAACTATCGCGCGGAATGCCGGCCTTGGCGATGCGTTTTTCGACCTCGGAGGCCCGGCGCGGACCGTTGGACAGGATCACCAGCCGCTTGTCCAGCGCCTTCAGGCGCGCCAGCACGTCAAGCGCATGGTCGAACACCTGTCCACCATCGTAGAGCACACCCCACAAATCCAGGATAAATCCGTCATAGGCGTGCGCCAGCGATTCGACGCCTTCAATCAGTTTTACGGTCATTGCAGGGATAACGCCGTTAGTGCCGGATGCCGGTTCAAACCTGGACGACGGACGGCTGGCCAAACAACCCGCCCTGACCGTAACCAATCTCGAAGGCAATCAATTCAACCAGACTGAGGTCTGTCTCGACGTTCTCGACAATCAGATCCACACCCATTTCCCGCAACGTGGTCGCCAGGCCGCGTACCGATTCAGGATCGTCCGACGTGTTCGCCTGAACCCGGATGAATTTGGACCCAACCTTGGCAAAACGGAAGCCGAAGCCCACCAGGGATTCGAAATCGATGGCGAGATCGGTAATTTCGTCGATCGAGAAAGAACAGCCACATTCCTGCAGCTGCACCAGATCCTCAACCGCCTGTTCGCCATGTTCCATCAGCGCCGACTGGGTGAATTCCATCGTCAGGCGCGCCGCCAGCTCTGGCCGATTCTGCAAATGCCCCAACATACCACCGAAGAAACTCCGGTCGGCCAGGGTCACCCCCGGAACGTTATAGAAGCACTTGCTGACCCCCATGCCCGAAACGTCGAGTTTTTCGATGCGTTCCATACAGCGGATCATCAGCGCGTTCTCGATCGCGCCCATCATCTGCTCGCGGCCGGACATATCGAGATCTTGATCTATCGTCAGCGCATTGCCGTCTGCCCCGCGCACACCGCCATAGCATTCGTAAAAAGCGGGCTTGCGTTCAGGCAGAGTCACCACCGGTTCGACGTAAAGATCGACGGCATCGGCAATCAACCCCTCGGCAACGGCACGCAAACTGGCATCGACCTGGCTGTCACCCAGGCTACCGAGATGGTCCTGCAAGGTCTTGAAAACAGAAGCCGTGAAATCGCTACCGCCTGGTGCGGGGGCGGCGGGCGCCGAGACAGCGGCCGGTGGTTCCGCCATGGCCGCCGCATGTTCTTCCGGCGCTGGCGCTGCAGCCGGTGCCGGTGGTGGTGGTGGCGGCGGCGGTGGTGGCGCGGCGGCAGCAGGAGCGGGAGCCCCGCCAGCGGCCATCATCGAATTAACCGTTGCATGCACCTGCTGGATGCTGTCCTGCATATAGGTCTGCATTTGCTGCATTTGCTGCTGTATTGCCGCAAGCTGCTGCTGCATGTTCTGGAATTCGCCATGCAACTGATTGCCCGCGCTCTGGATAACCGCGATATCCTCGCTGGTCTGCTGCTGCTGGGCATAAAGCTGATGCATGCCATCCTGCATCTGGCCGATGACCTCGCCGCCACCACCCTGGCCCATCTGCTCCTGGATCGCCTTGATCTGTTCTTCCGTGGCACTTTGAAGCGCCTGCAGCTTCGTCAAGGCTTCGCGCGCGGCGCGCGTGTCGTTTACGGTCTTTTCGAAGTCCGCTTTCATGCGGGTCACCGCGCCATCGGCCCGGTCGACCGTTTCGCGCAGGCCGATAACCCCCCGGGCGACCTTGGCAAAGCCGTCACGGCGGACATAAAATTCATGCCCCAACGCCGTACCGATTATGATCAGCAACCCGGTCACGAATCCGGTATAAACGTTGCCGGACATAAACCCGACGATGACCATCGTGATAAAGCCAAATCCTACGTAGCCGATAATGGCGATTTGATTGGTACCCATGCTAAGCGCTAGCCCCACCCCTGCAGAATCGACGCAAACCCGCGCCGCGCCAAGGGTACGCGCGGTCAAGCCTCAAGGCAAGCATGCTTCGCATACTAAGGGTGATCGGCGCCAACCGCCGCCTCAACTTTATCGAATCCATCTTTCCTCAATAACGTTGCCAATTCCCCTTTGATACGACCTATCAATACCGGTCCTTGGTAAACAAAGCTTGTATATAGCTGAAATAATGATGCTCCGGCACGAATTTTTTCATATGCGTCCCGCCCA
>JAOUMF010000585.1 GCA_029881615.1 Alphaproteobacteria bacterium
ATGCCTCGATTTGCTGATGGAACGCGATAAGGTCGGTTGCGAGCTGGCGATTTGAGCGGTTTCCCATGAATTGGCGAACCGCGCTTGAACTCGGGCGTGTATCAAACCTTCCCACCGTCTGGACCAATGTATTGGCAGGCCTGGTGCTAAGCGGCGCGGTCGATGCCGGTGCGGCACTGATCGCCCTGCTGCTGGCGGCGCTGACCCTGTTCTATACCGGCGGCATGTTCCTGAACGATGCCTTCGACCGCGTGATCGACGCGCGCGAGCGGCCAGGACGCCCGATTCCGTCGGGGCGGGTTTCGGCGGCAGCGGTGTTTTCCTGGGGCTTCGGCATGATGGGCGGCGGATTGCTGCTGTTGCTGGCCGCCGGTTATGCGATCGCCGACGGGGCCGGATGGCGACCGGCCGCCGCCGGTCTGGCGCTGGCCGGGGCCATCGTTCTCTATAACGCCTGGCATAAGGCGAACCCGATCAGCCCGTTCATCATGGGACTGTGCCGGATGCTGGTCTATGTCACGGCGGGCTATGCGGTAGCCCGCGAACTGCCGATGGGCCTGTTCCTTGGCGCGGGCATATTGCTCTGTTACCTGATTGGTCTGACCTTTGCGGCCAAGCAGGAAAACCTGAACCGGATCACCAATTTGTGGCCGCTGCTTTTCCTCGCCGTGCCGTTCGTCTATGCGCCCGCCGTCCTGGGGCTGGACTGGGCCAGCATGGCTATTTATGCGGGGTTCGCCGCCTGGGTGCTATACGCCTTGTCATTCCTGGTGGTCCCCTCGCGGATCAAGGTGCCGCGCGCCGTAGTGTCGTTGCTGGCGGGAATATGCCTGCTGGACGCGCTGCTGATTTCGGCCAGCGGGGACCAGACGCTGGCCTGGCTGGCCATCGCCGGATTCCCCCTGACCCTGTTCCTGCAGCGCTGGGTATCGGGAACCTAATCGAAGACGTGCCGTAGCATCAAATCCTTGACCTCGGTCGCCTCCACTGGTTTCGAAGGCGCCAGCGCCGGGTCGTTGGTGATGAATACCGGGCCGTCATCGTCATTGTCGGTGATGCGGCCATGCGCGCCCTTCACCAGGGTGGCGTCCAGCGGGATCACATCCATCAGCGTACGGAAGCCAAGCTTCTTCTTGATCAGCCGCCAGACCACGCTGAGCATGGGAAACCGCAGGGCGGGATCCAGAAACAGCTCCACAGGGTCGTAGCCGGGCTTGCGGTGAATTTCGACGGTGCGGGCGAAATCCGGGCAACGGGCGTCGTCCAGCCAGTAATAATAGGTAAACCAGGCGTCCGGATCGGAAATCGCCACCAGTTCGCCCGACCGTGGATGATCGAGGCCAAATTCCGGCTTGGTCGTCTCGTCCAGCACGCGCTCGACCCCGGGCAGGGCCTCGACCAGCGCCTTGACCTCGGCGATGCGCGCCGGGTCCTTCACGTAGATATGGGCGATCTGATGGTCGCAGACCGCGAAAGCGGCGGACGCGCCGGGATCCAGCAATTCACGCTCCATCTCGACCCGCACCTGGATCAGGCCGGCCTCGCGCAGGGCGCGATTGATATGAACCGGGTTCGAGACCGGCGTGATGCCATATTCCGACAGCACGATGATGCGTGCATTGTCACGTTCCGCCCGCGCGATGATCTGGCCACAGACCGCGTCCACTTCCCGCAGGTCCCTGGCGATATCCGGGTGATTGGGGCCCAGGCGTTGCAAATTGTAATCCAGATGCGGCAGGTAGACGAGGGTCAGGGTCGGGCTGCTCTGGTCCATCACATGGACCGTTGCGTCGGCGATCCACTGGCTGGATGAGATATCGGTCATCGGCCCCCAGAACTTGAACAGCGGGAAAAATCCCAGCTTTTCGGTCAACTCGTCGCGCAGTTCCGACGGCTTGGCATAACAATCGGGAAGCTTGCGGCCGTCCGCGGGGTACATCGGGCGCGGGGTCACGCCGATGTCCGCGGTCAGATACATATTGTACCACCAGAACATATTGGCGCAGGTGAAGGCAGGGTCGCGCTTGCGTCCGGCTTCCCATACCCATTCGCCCTTTATCAGCTTGTTAGACTGGCGCCAGAACCAGATTTCCGACAGATCGCGAAAAAACCAGCCATTGCCGACGATCCCGTGGTCTCGCGGCAAGGATCCGGTCAGGTAGGAAACCTGCGCCGAGCAGGTCACCGCCGGCGTCACCGTATGCAGCGGCTGCATACCGCCCTGTTCCGCCAACCGGGCGATATTCGGCGTGTCGGGCCCGACCATCGAGGGCGAAAGGCCGACGACATTGATTGCTACCGTTGGACGCATTGGGTCTCTATTCCTCCGTATTTACCTTATTGCCCCGAAGCAACAATCGATAATTAAGTGATGCGGGCAAGGAAATATTTTTCTATGTTGACGGTTGGTTAATGTCGTGGCTCAATGCCGTGAAAGGGCAAATGGACAATATGTGTCCAGGAACCTGACATCA
>JAOUMF010000587.1 GCA_029881615.1 Alphaproteobacteria bacterium
GACGGCTACCACCTCGACCAGTTCCTGTACCATCTCGAATCCGGCCGCATCGACTGCTTGAACGCGGAACAATGTCGCGCCCTTTCCGCTCTCCTGGACCATCTATACGAAACCATGGCCGGGGAGATAGCGGACCACATGGACGACAAGGTCCTCGGCCATGTGATGGACCTGTTGGCCGCGCTGGTTGGGGCCAGCCAACCAGACAAGGTCTGAAGCCAGGCACCCGCCCGGACAGCCGAGAATTTTTTTTCGGCTGCCCCGTCCACCCTTCCGGAATACCTTCCGGCTCCCCATATCTTCCTTGCCCCCGGACCGGCAACCCCTGCCCTGTCCATGGCGACGGCCTCAGGAGTACCTTGGTGCTGCTTTCTCTCGGCTTCGGTCTAGCGTTCTTGTTCCTCGGCGGCGACCTTCTTGTCCGCGGGGCGGTTTCTCTGGCCCACAGGATGCGCGTGTCGCCTATGCTTATCGGCATCACGCTGGTTGGGTTCGGCACCTCGACGCCAGAACTGGTCACCAGCATCGATGCCGCGCTACGCGGTTCGCCAGGGATCGCCGTGGGCAACGTCGTTGGCAGCAATACCGCGAATATCCTTCTTATCCTGGGAATCGCCGCACTCATTGCGCCAATCAACATAAAGCCAGCGGCATTCCGCCGTGACGCCGCGGTGATGGTCACAGCCGCCATGGTGCTGGCGGCATTCTGTTTCATGGGCGTGCTCGGAACTGCTACCGGCCTGTTCCTTGCCATAACATTACTGACGTATGTCACCTACACGTATCGATGTGAACGGCTCACGCCGAATGCGTCGGCGGAACTTCACGCGCGCGAGGCAACCTTGGCGGAGCCAACTCCCCGCGGCCTGTGGCGCAGCCTCCAATTCGCGGGAGCAGGAATTGCATTAACCATCGGCGGGGCGCATCTGTTGGTCGGCGGCGCGGTTGAACTGGCAACTGCCCTGCAGATTCCCGACACGGTGATCGGGCTGACGATCGTTGCAGTCGGTACCTCATTGCCCGAATTGATGGCTTCTATCGTGGCCTCCCTGCGCCGCCAGGGCGACATTGCTCTTGGCAACGTAATCGGCAGCAACATATACAATATCCTCGGGATACTCGGTATCACCGCGATCGTGCAGCCGCTAACGATCCCTTCGCAGATCTTGCAGTTCGATATATGGGCAATGCTTGCAGCGACAGCTCTGCTGGTGATTCTGGCATTCAGCCGCCACCGCCTTTCACGAGCCGCGGGCGCCGCCTTCGTCACTCTTTACGCGGCCTACATCGCGTGGCTGGCAGCCGCGGCATGAAGTCTTTTCAGACGGAATGCAGGTTTGATCCGCAGGCCGAATGGCTTGCAGGGGCGATGCTCCGGAGCGGTTCAAACCTCCAGACAGACCCCGCCCCGGCGTGGATCGCCGGCCCCGTCGGTGACACCGTTCGACGGGTCCAGCGAGACCGCATGAACACCGCCATAGAACATGCTGAAATCATCCCAGCATTTCCTGTTCGCGAAAGAATCGACGAAAGGCGCTATTGCCGCGCTGTCATATCCGCCCGCCGCGCCAACCGCTTCAACATTCAGCAAGCCGCGCTCGAAATGGATGCGGGGGGCCTCAACGGCGGCCCGCAACTCCATGCCGAAGCCAAGAACGTTTAGCAGCACCTGGGTGATGGCGGTGCGGATGCGGTTGGAACCGCCGCTACCCAGTGCTATCAGCCGGCCGTCCGCACGCTCCACCACCGTCGGCGCCATCATCGAGGATATCCGCGTATCCGGCGCCCATTCGTGGAAACCGCGCGGATTGATATCCTCCTCGCCCAGCATGTTGTTTGGCATGATGCCGCAAGGCAGCACCTGACCGCAGCCCTCGCCGTTCGACAGGCTCATCGCCGCCGCATTGCCTTCGGCATCGATCACGCTGATATGGGTGGTGCCGCCCTGCTTCAGCGCGCGGCCGGCCATCGACGCGCGGTATTCGGCAACCAGCGGATCGGACAGCAGTCTCGCAACTTTTTCATCGTCGCAGCCCTCGTCCAGTTCGCAGCCCGACCGCACCTCGTTGGTCACCGCCATGGCATCGGCCAGCGCCATCAACCAGCCGGGATCCTGCGGCCCTTGCGGTGGGCATTCCGACAGCTCCAGCATCGCCAGCGCGAAGGCGATCAGCGGTCCGCCCGACGACGGCGGCGGGTTGGTATATATCCGGGCGCCGCGCCAATCGCGCGTCAACGGAGGCCGGCGTATCACCTGGTAATTTTCAAGATCCGGCATGGTCAGCGCGCCGCCGGCAGCGCAGATTTGCGTGATCTCGGAGGCGATCTCGCCACGATAAAACAGGTCGCGCCCCTCGCGCGCCAAGGCCTCCAGCGCGTCACCCATGGCGATTGGCCGGTAAATCTCGCCCTCGCGCAACACCTGGCCGGGGTCACGTTCGCTTTCGAACAAGGCCCGCGCGCTG